>CAXSEK010000057.1:0-10238 GCA_964235625.1 uncultured Acetobacteraceae bacterium | reverse complement strand
GACCTGATCACGGTCGATGTCGGCGGCACCAGCGCGGACATCTGCCTGATCAAGGGCGGGCGGACCAGCCTGACGCAGAACGGCCGCGTCGGCGAGTGGCCGCTGCCCTTGCCGATGGTGGACATGGTGACGGTCGGTGCCGGCGGCGGCTCCATCGCGCGCGTGGCCTTGGATGCGCTGACGGTGGGCCCGGCGAGTGCGGGGGCGGTGCCCGGCCCGGCCTGCTACGACGCGGGCGGCACGGCGGCGACGGTGACGGACGCGCATGTCGTGCTCGGCCACCTGCCGCCCTCGCTCCTTGCCGGGCGCATGCGGCTGGACCCGGCGCTGGCCAAGCAAGCCGTCCTGCACACCGTGGCGGAACCGCTCGGGCTCGGCCTGCACGCGGCGGCGCGGGGCATGCTGGCGATCGCCGACAGCAACATGGTGGGCGCCATCCGCGTCGTCTCGGTCGAGCGCGGGCATGATCCGCGCGATTTCACGCTGGTGCCGTTCGGCGGCGCCGGGCCGCTGCATGGCTGTGCGCTGGCGGACCTGTTGGGCATCACCACGGTGCTGATCCCGCCGGCGCCAGGCGTGCTCTGTGCCGAGGGCCTGCTGGCCGCCGACCTGAAGGCCGAGTTCTCCCGCACGCTTCCGGCCGCGGGTGCGCCGGACGACGCAAAGGTGCTGCTTATCCTGGCGTCCCTGCACCGCGAGGCGGAAACCTGGTTCGACGCCGAGCGCGTGGCCCTGCCCGACCGTGGCACGGAGGAGGTGGCGCTGATGCGCTACGCCGGCCAGGGTGGCGAACTGGCGGTGCCCTGGGGCGGTGCGGCGCACGCAGCCCGGCAGGCCTTCGTGCAGGCGCATCAGGCATTGTACGGCTTCACCCTGGACGTCGCCGCCGAACTCGTGACGCTGCGTGTGGAGGCATCCGGCCGGCTGCCGCAAGCCGTGATGGCGCAGGCTCCGCCGGGCCCGATGCCAACACCGGCGGGCCGCATCGTAGTACACTTCGCGCAGGGCGACCAAGAGGTGCCGCTGTACCATCGCGCGTCGCTGCGAGCGGGCAACAGGTTCGCCGGCCCCGCCATCGTCACTCAACTCGATGCAACGACGCTGGTGCCGCCTGGCTGGACCGTGGAGGTCCATCCGTCGGCGTCACTGCTCTTGCGCCGTAGGGACCCGAAGTAGGGCTACGAGCCGTCAGCCCTGCAGGACCGCCCGCAGCTCCCTGGCGAGTTGGGTGCGGTCATACGGCTTGGTCAGCAGCTTCACGTCGAGCGACCGCCCGTGGCCGCCGCCGTAGCCGGAGGTCAGCAAGACCTTCAGGCTGGGCCTAAGCCGCCGGGCCTCGGCGGAAAGGGCCAGGCCATCCATGCCGCCCGGCATGGTGATGTCGGAGAACAGCACGTCCACCCGGGCCGCCTCCCGCAGGCACGCCAGTGCGGCGTGGGCGGTGTCCGCCGTGATCGTGCCGTAGCCCAGGTCATGCAGGCTCTCGACAGTGGTGGCGAGCACGCCGGGTTCGTCCTCCACAACAAGGACGACCTCGCCGGGTTCGGCCTTGCCGGCCGCGATAGTCTCGCCGGGGTTAGGCCCGTGCTGTTCCGCCGTCCGCGGCAGCAGCAGCTCCACCGTCGTGCCGCGGCCGTGAGCGGTCACGATCCGGGCCTCGCCACCGGCCTGCTTGCAGAAGCCGTAGACCTGGCTCAGGCCCAGGCCCGTGCCTTGCCCGATCTCCTTGGTGGTGAAGAACGGCTCGAACGCCTTCGCCGCCGTCCTGGGGTCCATGCCGGTCCCGGTGTCGGTCACGGTCACGCGCACATAGTCCCCGCCCGCGACATCCAGCCCGGCATCGCTCCCCACGGTGACATTGCGGGTCGAGATCGTGATCCGCCCGCCGGCCGGCATCGCGTCGCGCGCGTTGCCGACCAGGTTCAACACGGCGGCCTGGAAGTGCCCCGGATCGACCTGCACCGGATGGAGGTCCTGCTGGAAGGTGTAGTCGACGCGGATCGACTCGTTGGACGCACGCTCCAGTAGCGGCTTGAACTCGATTAGGCAGGTGTTGATGTTGACCGTCACCGGGTTGATGAACTGGCGGCGGGAGAAGGCGAGCAGCTGTTGGGTGATCTCGCCGCCACGCTGGGCCGCCAGCATGATCTGTCCGGCGACGCGTCGGACCCGCACCGGGTCATCCGCGCGCCGGGCCAGCGCTTCGGCGCTGCCCAGGATGATGGTGAGTAGGTTGTTGAAATCGTGCGCGACGCCGCCCGTCATCTGGCCCACGGCCTCCAGCCGCTGGGACCGCAGCAGCGCATCCTCGGCCCGCTCCCGCCGCCCGATCTCGCTGCGCGCACGGGCCAAGGCACTTTCCTCGCGCCGGGTGCGCACCAGGGCGGTGTAGGTGATCGCCAGCAGGGCCAGGGTGGACGGCACACCGTAGATCAGGTGGCTCGCCACGGTGTCGAGCCAACCCGCGATCACCCGGCTGCGCGTGCGGCCGGCCAGTACGTAGGCGGGGAAGCCCTGCACCTTGCGGTAGGCGAACAGCCTGGTTTCGTCGGGATCGACGACGGACCGGAACTCGAACGTGCCGGCTTCCGGGTTGAGCATGATCGCCGCCATGAAGCGGTCGGACATCGGCGCATGCTGCCCCGTGCCCGGCAGCCGCGGATAGCGGACGAGCGTCTGCCCGTCGCTGCGGATCAGGGAGACGACATTGCCCGTGGTGTCCTTGGTCCCCTCCCCCGCCAGCACGGCGTAGAACTCCTGGAACAAGGACGGCGAGACCGCGACGTTGATCACGCCCTGCAGCTTGCCGTCCGGCCCCTTCCACGGCTGCGCCAGGCCGAAGAAGGGCACCGGATTGAGGTTCCCTAGCTGCGCGGTGGTCAGGTAAAGCGCCTCGCCGCGCTGGACGACGGCCTGCCAATAATCGCGGTCGGTCAGGCTGACCGTCTTGGGCACCGGAAAGGTGCCAGCCGTGACGAGCGGTACACCGTCGAAACCAGCCAGCAACACGCCGTCCACTTGCGGCAGGCGCAGCACGATGGCGGCAAACGCATCGTGCAGAGGCTTCTCGGACCCCACGACGTCAGCCACGGTCATGCCCCGCAGCAGGTCGTTGACACGGTCGGCCACTTGGCCCTGGCCGTCGAACACCTTGGCCGCCTGCTCGCGTGCGACGTCCGCCGTCCGTTCCATGCTTCGGTAGGCGTCGGCCATGGCGGCGCGATAATTCAGCCAGGAGGCAAGCACGAACAACGTCAGCGGCAGCAGCAGGCAACCCGCCAGGAGCACCCGAAGCAAGCCGATCGCACTGCGCTCGTCCCCCAGGACGCGCTTCTCCATATCTGCTCCACCGCATTTGCGGGCGCATTGTAGAATGGTCGGCACCGCGTTCAAAGCACGGGCCGATGCAGGCTCGCCCGGTCCGCGCTGGCCCGCCCACGACCGGCAGGAACGCGCCGGCCGACCGACGGCTAGAACTCCTTCCATCCCTCCGCCGCATCCCGGCGATGGGCCGTGTGTTCCTGGCGGCCAGGGCGCGCCCGCAATGGGGTCACGGTTGCTGGCTGCCGGGAAGGCAAGAGACCGGCGGTCTTCGTGGCGGCCGCGACCGTCTCGCCGGTTCGGAAGCGCTCGGCCAGCCGGACCAGTTCGGCCGTCTCGTGCGCCAGGTTATGGCTAGCTGCCGTGCTCTGCTCCACCATAGCCGCATTCTGCTGCGTCACCTGGTCCATCTGGCTCACCGCCCGGTTCACCTCGGCCAGGCCCGTCGACTGCTCGATTGCCGAGGCGGCGATGGCGGTGACAGCGGCGTTCACCTCGTCCACCTGAGCGGAAATCGCGGTGAGCACCTGGCCGGTTTCGCCGACCAGCGTCACTCCGGTCGCGACCTGGTCCGCCGACGCGGAAATCAGGGCCTTGATCTCCCGCGCCGCCGCCGCCGAACGCTGGGCCAGGGCGCGCACCTCGCTCGCCACCACGGCAAAGCCGCGGCCCGCATCGCCGGCCCGTGCCGCCTCCACCCCAGCGTTCAGGGCCAGGAGGTTGGTCTGGAACGCGATCTCGTCGATCACGCCGATGATCTGACCGATCTGGCGGGAGGATTGCTCGATCCCGCTCATGGCCGAAACGGCGCCACGCACCACGTCCCCCGACCGCTCGGCCTGCGCCCGGGTCCGGGCGACCACGTCCCGCGCGAGCTTCGCGGCCTCCGCGCTCCTGCCGACGGTGGCGGTGATCTCGCCGAGTGCGGCCGCTGTCTGCTCAAGTGTCGCAGCCTGCTGTTCCGTCCGGCGGCTGAGGTCATCCGCGGCACGGGCGATCTCCTCCGTCCCGGAGCGCAGCACCCCGGTGTTCGCCGCGATGCCCGTCACCATCGCCTGCAACTCGGCCATTGCGGCGTTGAAATCCGTACGCAGCCGCTCGTAGCTGTCCGTGAACGCGTCTGGCAGCCGGAACGTCAGGTCACCGCTGGCCAGGTGCTCCAACCCCGTGGCCAGTGAGGCGACGACGGACGCCTGGGCCCGCTCTGCCTCGATCCGGGACACCTCGCGGCACTGCTGCTCGGCCGCGGCCGTCTCCCGTTGGGCCACTGCATCCCGCTCCAGCTGCAGCTTGTCCAACGCAGCCTGCCTGAACATGCCAAGCGCCTGGGCGACCCGGCCGATCTGGTCCCGCCGCGCGATGCCGGGCACGGCGGCATCGAGGTCTCCGCCGGCGATCAGCCGGGTCACCGAGGCAAGCCGGTTGAGCGGCGCCAGGGTCAGCAGCAACAGCCATACCCGCACCGCGACAAGCGCCAGGACGACGGGGATGGCGGCCAGGACGGCCGACCGTACAACATCCGCCTGGGCCGCCGCGAGTTCGGCGGTGGGCAAGCCGGTGAACAGGATGCCGACAACCCGGCCCTCGTCGTCCCGCAACGGCTCGTAGATCGTCATGTAGGGCGTGCCGAGGATGGTGGCCTCACCTTCGAACGTCCGGCCCTGCCGCAGTACGGCCGCCTCGACGGCCGGGTTGTCCAGCTTGGTCCCGATCGTGCTCGTACCATCCGGCTTGCGCAGGCTGGTCACGACACGCTCGTCACCGCTGAAGAGCGTGGCAACACCCCCGAACGCGCGGCTGGCCTGGTCCACGGCACCCGCCAAATCGGAGGCGCCAACCTGGCCGAGCCTGAGTTGGCCGCCCTGCACGGACCAACCCCTGCCCACAGGGGCCAAATAGGCCTGAAGCAGCGCCAGGCTGGTATGCAGGTTGTGCTGCATCTGCTCCCTGAGCGCGTTTTGACTGACCTGCAGCGTCCAGCCCTGGATCGCCACGACGGCGATGACGATGGCGAGCACCGACGGGATGAGAAGCTGCCACATCAGGCTGAGCCGGCCGAGTGCGCGACGAAAAACCACTGAAACCTCTTGGCTCTATCCGGCCGAGAGTAGCCGCAAGAGGTTACGGGATCCTTAACCCGGCTCGCCGGCGAGCGCAGTGAAGCTCAGTCCGCGTCCTCCCGCGCCTTCTCCAACACGCGCGCCGCCGCGAGGTAGTCGCGGGTGAGCGGCACGGCCGTCAGGTCACGCGCCAGTTGCAGCTGCCAGACGACGTGGTCCAGGCGGCGGAACGCCAGTTCCGACCCGGCCAAATACAGCTCGAACATGCGGCAGAACCGCTCATCGAACAGCGCCGCCGCCTCGGCCCGGCGCGCCGTGAACCGGCGGCGCCAATGCCGCAGCGTCTCGGCATAGTGCAGCCGCAGGATCTCGAGGTCGGTCGCGATCAACCCGCTGCGCTCCACGGCGGGGAACACTTCGGACAGCGCGGGGGAGTAGCCGCCCGGGAAGATGTAGCGTTGCAGCCAGGGGTTGGTCGTCCGCGGGCCCGCCGATCGCCCGATCGCGTGCACCAGCGCCACGCCCCCCGGTGCCAGCAAGGCGTGCACGCGCCGGAAGAACGCGTCGTAATGGTTGATGCCGACATGCTCGAACATGCCGACCGAGACGATGCGGTCGAACGGGCCCGGCAGTGCCGGGTCCCGGTAGTCGAGCAGTTCGAACTCCACGCGGTCGGCCAGCCCGGCGTCCGCCGCGCGGCTCCGGGCGCGCGCCAACTGCTCCGTGCTGAGCGTGATGCCCAGTACGCGCACGCCGTGGTCGCGCGCCAGGGTCAGCGCCATGCCGCCCCAGCCGCAGCCGATATCCAGCACGCGCAGCCCGGGGCGGAGCAGCAGTTTGGCGGCGATCAGGCGCTTCTTGGCCTCCTGCGCCTCGTCCAGCGTCTCGCGCCCGGTGGGGAAATAGGCGCAGGAGTATTGCCAGTCCCGGTCGAGGAACAGGGCGTAGAGCCGATCGTCCAGGTCGTAATGGTGGGCGGCGTTCTGGCGGGAGCGGCGGGCCGGGTTGTATTGCGCCCAGCGGCGGAGCGCCTTGCGGAGGCCGAGATGCAGCGCCGCACCCGGGTGGGTGCCGCCTTCCATGGCGTTGTGCAGCAGGACGTCCAACACGTCCCCGACCGTGCCGCCCAGCGGGACGAAGGTGCCGTCCATATAGGCCTCGCCCAACGCGAGCGCCGGATCACTCACCAGGCGGCGGAGGGTGCGGTTGGAGCGGATCTCGAGCCCTGCCTCCGGCCCGTCCTGCGCCCCGGTATAGGTGACCAGGTCACCGTTCGGGTAGCGGACCGACAGCCGCCCGATGGTCATGAACCGCTTCAGGATCGCGTCGAGAAGCGCCCGCATTCCACCTCAACACCGCATCCGTCCGCCGGTATGGCTGACGGCGGGAGTGCCGTCAAAACCCTTCGTCAGCCAGGCAGCACGCCGGACGGGGTCAGGTCACTCGGCCGCCTTCGCCATCCCCGCCACCCGGGTGCGGGTGCGCATCGTGACCCATTCCTCGGCGCCCGTCGGGTGGATCCCCACCGTGCGGTCGAAATCGGCCTTGGTCGCCCCCGCCGTGATCGCCACCGCGATGCCCTGCATCATCTCCGGCGCGTCATCCCCCAGCATGTGCGCGCCCACCACCTTCTGGGTGGACTGCTCCACCACCAGCTTCATCACCGAGCGCGATGGGCGCCCCGTCAGGATGTGCCGCATGGGGGTGAACCGGGTCAGGTAGATGTCCGCCGGGTAGAGCGCCGCCGCCTGCTCCTCCGTCAGGCCGACGGTGGCCATGGGGGGATGGCTGAATACGGCCGTCGGCACGGCGTCGAAGTTCCAGTCGCGGCGGGTCGGGCTGAACAGCCGGTCCGCCAGGATGTGGCCCTCCGCGATCGCGACCGGAGTGAGGTTCAGGTGGTTGGACACGTCACCGATGGCGTAGATGTGCGGCTGGCTGCTCTCCTGCAGGCCGTTCACGATCACCGCCCCCGCGTCCGTCACGTCCACGCCTGCCGCCGCCAGTCCGAGCGTGCGCGTGTTGGGGCGGCGCCCGGCGGCCCAGAACACCAGGTCCGTCCGGCGCACCGTGCCGTCCTGTAGATGCACCGTGTAGCCGTCCGCATCCTGCTCGACCTTTGCGGGCGCCGTGCCGCAATGCAGGGTCACGCCCTGCGTCCGGAGCGCGTCCGCCAGCGCCTCCCGCATGTCCTGGTCGAAGCCGCGCAATGGCAGCGGCGGGCGGCAGACCAGCTCCACCTGGGCCCCGAGCCCGGCGAAGATGCCCGCGAACTCCACGGCGATGTAGCCGCCGCCCACCAGGATCACGTGCTTCGGCAGCGCCGGCAGGTAGAATGCATCGTCCGAGACGATGCCCAGCTCGCAGCCGGGCATGTCCGGGCGCAGCGGGTGGCCGCCGACGGCGATCACGATACGCTCGGCCGTGACGGACTTGCCGCCGACATCGAGCGTGTGCGGGCCGGTGAACGTCGCGCGGGCGTCGAACATGGTGCAGCCGCTGCCGCCCAGCAGGCCGGTGTAGATGCCGTTCAGCCGCTTGATCTCGGCGTTCTTGGTGGCGATGAAGGCGGCCCAGTCATGGGTGCCACGCCCGCCATCCCAGCCGAAGCCGCGGGCATCGTCGGCCGCGATCCCATAATCCGCGGCCATGACCATGAATTTCTTCGGCACGCAACCGACATTGACGCAGGTGCCGCCCCAATGCGTGCTCTCCGCGATGGCCACCCGCGCGCCGTGCCCGGCGGCGATCCGGGCGCAGCGCACCCCGCCAGACCCGCCGCCGATGACGAAGAGGTCGAAATCATAGGCCATCGTATCCACTCCATGCGTCATGCCCGGGTTGGGCATGGCCCAGTCTAAGCGAACTCAGCGCAAACGGCTCCAGTCCGGCGGCGGCCCGGCCTCCTCGATCGCGTCCCAGCCGAAGCGCAGGAAGGCCAGCCCGGCTTGTGCCGCGCCGGCCAGCAACTGCACCAGCCCGGGCGAGGCTACGTCGTGCCGGGTTAGATCCCGCCTGAGGATTAGGTGGCGTGCCTTGACCGCCGGGACCAGCACGGGGTCGGTTACATCCTCGAAGCCGCGTGGCAGCCGGATCATGCTCTCCGACAGATCGAGCTGCAAACCGGCCTTGGCGGCGGCCGCGACGGCCGCGGTGAAGGCCGGCCCGTCCTCGCGGATGCCGGCTCGGACCGCATCCAAGACCGGCCGGTCGAGGCCGTAAAAGCCGGTCGCCAGGAAGCACCCCGCGTCGGCGATATGGCAGTAGAGGATGCCGGGCTGACTTTCTTGAAACCCGGCCGCCTCCAGACCACGCCGGCATGGGTCTTGTAGGGGCTCTTGTCCCTGCTGAACCGCACGTCGCGGTTGATGCGAAACATCGAGCGCTTGGCGTCCCCCGCAAGCGGTAGGCCGTGCTGCGACAGCGCTGCACCGACATCCTCGGCCAGGATCACGGCGGGACCGCGCACCTCATCCTCGTAGCGGCCACGATGGGACTCAAACCACGCTTTGGTCTGGTTCGCGGCCAACTCACGCAAAAAGGCGAAGGCGCCCGGGCCGAAGCCGGGGAAGCCGCCCGTCAGGCGGCAGCCTTGTGCGGGACGCCCTTCTCCTTCAGCAGCGTTTCGAGCTCGCCCGACTGGAACATCTCGGTAATGATGTCGCAGCCGCCGACGAACTCGCCGTCAACATACAGCTGCGGGATGGTCGGCCACTGCGAGAATGCCTTGATCCCCTCGCGCAGTCCGGCATCCTCCAGCACGTTCGCGGTCTGGAACGGCACGCCCAGATGGCTGAGGATCTGCACCACGCGGGCGGAGAAGCCGCATTGCGGGAACAGCGCGTTGCCCTTCATGAACAGCATGACGCGGTTGGCGGTGATATCCTGCTGAATGCGGGCAGTGGCGGTGGCGTCGCTCATCATTGGCTCTCCGGATGGTAGCGGTTAAACGGTCTCAGGTGCCGAGGTCTGCAATGCCAGGGCGTGCAATTCGCCGCCCATGCGCCCTTGCAGAGCGGCATAGACCAACTGGTGCTGCTTCACCCTCGAGATGCCACGGAATGCCTCGCTCGTCACCGTGGCCGCATAGTGGTCCCCATCCCCGGCCAAGTCCTCGACGGTCACGCGCGCATCGGGCAACGCGGCGCGGATCATCGCCTCGATCTCAGTGGCGGCCATGGCCATGCTGACGGCACCCTCTCGGTTGCCTGACGGTATGGTGACGAGCTCGAGCGAAGTCAAACCGTGGGCCAAGCGGGCCGTGGCATCCCCGCCGGGCCTCGCTGGCAGACAGCGACGGGATAGTACATCGAGGCCGGCGCGGGATGACAGGATTATTCGTCGATCTCCAGTCCGGGCGGGCCCATCCACTTGGCGAAATAAGCCTCGTGGTGCGCGCGCAAGGGCGCCAGGCCGACGAAGCTGCCGTCGGCCAGGGTGATCCGGTCCCCCATGGCCGCCCCGAGCCGCACCACCGGAACGTTCGCTGCGTCCGCTGCAAGCATCAGCGCCGCCGCGTCCGCTACCGCCAGCACGTAGCGTCCCTGGTCCTCGCCGAACCACCATGCATGCTCGTCGGTGCCGGGCGCGAGCCGGCTGAGATGCACGCCCACGCCGCCCGCCAGCGCCATCTCCGCCACCGCCACCAGCAACCCGCCATCGCTCACGTCGTGGCACGCCACCACCTGCCCGGCAGCGATCTGCGCGCGCACGAAATCCCCGTTGCGGCGCTCGGCCACCAGGTCCACCGGCGGCGGCGGCCCCTCCTCGCGGCCGAGCAGCTCCCGCAGCCAAACCGATTGGCCGAGCCAGCCATTGCTGCGGCCCACCAGCACCAGCTCCAGCCCCGGCAGCAGC
>CAXSEK010000056.1:0-10284 GCA_964235625.1 uncultured Acetobacteraceae bacterium | reverse complement strand
ACACCGAAGCCGAACAGCTCTTCGCCGTCCACGGCCAGCGCGGCGAGGATCCGCTGGAGCCGCCGGCCGCCGTGCCCTACCCCTTCCCGCCGGTCTCGCACGAGCCGCGCATCCAGCAGCTCAGCGACAGCTTCGCCGAGGCGGGTCTGCACCCGTTCCACCTTCCCCTCGGCATCAAGCTGGAGGAAAGAAACGGCCAACCCACACCCACCTCCATCTGCATCCGGTGTGACGCGTTCGACGGGTTCCCCTGCCTGCTGAACGGCAAGGCGGACGCCCAGGTGATGTGCGTGGATCCGACCCTCGCCGCCCATCCGAACGTGACGCTGCTCACCGGCGCCTACGTGTCCCGCCTGCGGACGGACGCAGCCGGCCGCAGCGTCACCGGGGTGCATGTGACGCGCGGCGGGGTCGAGGAGGTCTACACGGCCGATATCGTGGTGGTTGCGTGCGGCGCGCTCTCCTCCGCCCTGCTGCTGCTGCGCTCGGCCAGCGACACCCATCCGGACGGCCTGGCCAACACTTCCGGCCAGGTCGGGCGCAACTACATGCGGCACAACCAATCCGTGCTGATGGCCCTGCTCCGCAAGCCGAACGAGACCATCTTCCAGAAGACGCTCGCCATCAGCGACTACTATTTCGGCGCCCCGGACTGGGAGTTCCCGCTCGGCCTGATCCAGATGTGCGCCACCTCCCACGCCGACCAGATCCGCGGCGAGGCGCTGCCGTCCTGGCTGGAGTGGATGCCCCAGATGCCGTTCGAACAGATGGCCCGGCACTCGATGGATTTCTGGCTGTCCTCCGAGGACCTGCCGCGCCCCGAGAACCGCATTTTCTACGACGGCAACAAGGTCATGCTGGACGTGACCGAGACCAACATGGAGGCGCACCGCCGGCTGAAGAAGAAGCTGGAGCACCACATGGACAAGGCGGGCGCGCACCCGTTGATGCTGGAACGCAGCCTGTATCTTGGCAAGGACATCCCGATCAGCGGCACCGCGCACCAGGCCGGCACGCTGCGCTTCGGCACCGACCCGGCGAGCTCGGTGCTGGACCTGAATTGCAAGGCGCACGCGCTGGACAACCTCTATGTCACCGACGCCAGCTTCTTCCCCTCGATCGGCGCGGTGAACCCAACGCTCACCATCATCGCCAACGCCCTGCGCGTGGCGGACCACCTGCGCCAGCGGATCGGCGCGTGATCCTGCCCACGGTCGTGGCGCTCGGCGTGCGCTACCTGCTGGTGGTGCTGTTCTTCCCGTTCTCGGCGCTGGACAAGCTGCTGAACTTCCAGGGCGCGGTGAGGCAGGCGAGGCAGATGGTGGCGTCGGACGGGCTGGCGACCGCGCTGATCGTGGTCGGCTTGGGGGTGGAAATCCTGATGCCGATCGCCATCCTGACCGGCGTCGCGGACCGGCTGGCGGCGTTCATAATGGCCGGCTATTGCGGCGTCACGGCACTGCTGTGGAAGCAGTTCTGGGCGCCGGGCGACTTTTGGCGCAAGGGGGCCAGCAAGGGGCGGGACCTGTTCTGGGACTTCCTGAAGAACTACTCCCTGGCCGGTGGCTTCCTGCTCATCACCTTCGGGCTGAGCAGCGCCACCGCACCCGGCTTCCTTGCCGACCCGCTCGCCTCCACCCACCCCTACACGCAGGTGCAGCCGCATGAGTGAGTCCGGCCCAAAGCCCCGCATCCCCTACTGGCATCTCTGGACCGACGAGCACGGCGTCAGCCATCAGCAACGGTGCGAACTGACGGAGTGGGAGTTGAAGGGCGTGGGTGGCGCCGACCCGCAATGGAACGACAAGCAGGCCCGCGGCGAGGCCACCACCGTGTTCACCGTGCAGCCCGTCGGCTGGGTCGGTACCTGGCACGAGAACCCGGCGCCGCAATGGATCGTGCCGCTCTCCGGCCGCTGGTGGGTCGAGGCGATGGACGGCACCCGTGTCGAGATGGGGCCGGGAGAGGTCTCGTTCGGCGAGGACCAGAACTGCATTGCGGATGCCGAAGGCCGCAAAGGTCACCGGTCCGGCACGATCGGCAGCGAACCGGCCGTGCTGATGACCGTCCAGCTCCACGTCCCGCCGGTGCGCCGGCCCTGCCATATCGCCTGAACCATGCCGCCCTGGCTGAGCCCGCGGGACCCGCGCTTCACGGAGCTGGTGCTGCCCAACGCGCCGCTGCTCACCTTGGGCGAGGGCTATGCGTGGCTAGAGGGCCCGGTATGGTTCGCGGATGCCAACCATCTCCTGGTCAGCGACTTGCCGGATGACCGCATCCTGCGCTGGACAGAGACAGGCGGCATCTCGGTCTTCCGCCAGCCGTCCCATTTCGCCAACGGCCATACGCGGGACCGGGAGGGCAGGTTGATCGGCTGCTCGCATAGTGGCCGTTGCATCACCCGCACCGAACTGGACGGGACGGAGACGGTGTTGGCGAGCCATTATCGGGGCAAGCGGTTGAACAGCCCCAACGACGTTGTGGTGGCAAAGGACGGCGCAGTCTGGTTCAGCGATCCGGATTACGGCGGCAACACGGATTACGAGGGCGGCAAGCATGCCGCCGAGTTGCCGCCGACGCTCTACCGGCTCGACCCGTCGGGCTCGCTCGCTGTGGCGGCGGACGATTTCGCCGGGCCGAACGGGCTGTGTTTCTCGCCGGACGAGCGCTTGCTGTATGTCGCAGAAACCGGTCCGCAGTTCGCCGACGATCCCGTCCGGCACATCCGCGTCTTCGACTTGGATGGGGCGACCCTGCGCCACGGCCGCGTGTTCCATACGATCTTCCCAGGCTATTGCGACGGCATGCGGTGCGACGAGAATGGCCGGATATGGAGCAGCGCCGGCGATGGCGTGCACTGCATCGATCCGGACGGCACCGATCTCGGCACGATCCTGACCGGGGACATCGTGTCCAACCTCTGCTTCGGCGGCCGCAACCGCGCGCGGCTGTTCATCTGCGCCTCCCACCGGCTGCTGGCCGTCTACACCAACGTGCGCGGCGTGCCGTGCCCATGACCATCCGGACGACCCGTCTGTTACGCATCGAGTTGACCGTGGCGGCGCTGGCTCCTGCGGTGCAGTTTTATAGCGAGGCGCTCGGATTCACCGCCGAAGCGCCCGTAGATGGGGCTCCGGTGTACGCCGCCCTGCTCGGGGCAGACCGCATCCGCCAGGTGGTTCTACGCCGCGGCGCACAAAGTCTGGTGCTGCAGGTGTTCCAGCCCGAAGGTGCGTCCTATCCAACAGGCAGCCTCGCCTGTGACCAGGTGTTCCAGCACTTCGCCATGCCGGTCACGAACATGGCCCGCGCCTTCGCCGGCCTTGCCCGGTTCGGCGCTGCCCCAATCAGCAGCGCCGGACCGCAGATCCTGCCGCAACGCTCGGGCGGCGCCACCGCCTACAAATTCCGCGATCCGGACGGCCACCCGCTGGAGCTAATCCGCTTCCCCGACGGTGCGACCGGCGGCATCGACCATTCCGCCATCGCCGTGAGCGACGCCGGGCGCAGCATCGCCTTCTACCGCGACACGCTCGGCCTGCGGGTCGGCGCTCGCCAGGTGAACAGCGGCCCCGAACAGAACCGGCTCGATGGCCTGACGGAGGCCCGGGTGGACGTGGTGGCACTCGAGCCGCAACAACCGACACCGCATGTCGAATTGCTCGCCTACCAGAACCCACCCGGCCGCGAAGCCGCCGCGATGCGCCCGAACGACATCGCGGCCACCCGGCTCGTGTTCGAGGTCTCGGGCCTGCCCGACCCGGCGGCTACGCTCGCCGATGGCAGCCGTGCCGCGCTCATCCACGATCCCGACGGACATCTGCTGCTGCTCATCGAGGCATTCGGCGCTTGACCGGGCAAGCCCCCACGGCCACCGACCTCCGCAAGGCCGTGCCCCGCAGTGCCCACGCGCACTGGGCGCCCCCCGAGGGGAGGCGCGACCCGGTGCAGATCCTCATCGACCAGGGAAGCGGCCGTATTCAAAGCCTGTTGCCGATCCGCTACGGGCGGATGCGCGCCGATCCGTTCGCCTTCCTGCGCGGCGCCGCGGCGATCATGGCCGCGGACCTCGCCCGCACCCCCACCACCGGCCTGCTCACGCAATCCTGCGGCGACGCGCATCTGTCCAATTTCGGTAGCTACGCCGCTCCCGACGGGCTGCCCGTGTTCGATGTCAACGATTTCGACGAAACGCTTCCCGCGCCGTTCGAGTGGGACGTCAAACGCCTTGCTACCAGCCTCGTCGTCACGGCGCGCGTGCAATCCATGAGCGACCGGAGCGCCCGCAAGCTCGCCCGGGCGGCTGCCAAGGCATACCGCGAGCACATGGCGCAACTCTCCGCGCTACCGCCGGTGGACGCCTGGAGCCACCCGGTCGACCTGAAGGAGGCGCTTCGCGACATCGACTCGCCCCGCATCCGTACCCGGCTTGAGAACGGCTGGAGAAGGTGCTGACCAGCGGCGCCGACCAGTTCGGCCTGGTCGAGCGGTCCGGCGACGACTGGCGCATCCGCGACAAGCTGCCGCTGGTCAACCACGAAGACTCGCAGGCGCTGAACGCGCGCAAGGCGTTCCACTCCTACGCCCGAACGCTGCAGGAGGACCGGCGCGTCCTGCTCGCGCGCTACACGCTGCGGGATGTCGCGTTCAAGGTCGTGGGCGTCGGCAGCGTCGGTACGTTCTGCGCCATCGGGCTGCTGGTGTCCGAGGACGGTGCGCCGCTGCTGTTGCAGATCAAGCAGGCGGCTGGGTCCGTGCTAGCGCCCCATGCCGGCCCATCCGCCTACGCCAACCACGGCGAGCGCGTCGTCACCGGGCAGCGCATGATGCAGGCGGCGAGCGACGTCTTCCTCGGCTGGACGCTGAAGCCGCTGGACGGCCGCTTCTTCTACGTCCGCCGGCTGAAGGACTCGCGCCTGGCCAATATCGGCGCGATGGCGGAGGAAGCGCTGCCGTTCTACGCCAGGCTCTGCGGCCGCACCCTGGCCCGTGCCCACGCCCGCGGTGGCGACGCGGACACGATCGCCACCTATCTCGGCCGCGGCCCGGCATGGGATGAAGCGGTAGCCGACTTCGCCAGCGCCTATGCCGGGCAGACGGAGCGGGACTGGCAGGCGTTCTGCGCCGCGATCAAAGAGGGGCGCATCGTGGCGTCAGGGGAGCCGACGTAAAACGACGTCGGCGATGGCATGGAGGTTGTCCAAACGCGTAGGGTGGGATGCGCTTTGGCATCCCACCGACAGGCGCACGACGGTGGGACGCCAAGCGCATCCCACCGTCTATGCAACGACACATGGCCCTTGATCATCACGATTTTCCACTGCGGAACACTCGGCAGACAGCAGTAGCCGGTTGCGTGTGGCGGGGGGTCAGCCAGACGTTGCGGTCACTCTTTCGGCGTAGGCACCTTCACGACTTCGGCCGGCGCGCCTTTCTCGTGGCTGGCGTCCTTGCTATGGCCGCCCAACCCGCGGGCCGCATCGGTGCTGCCCGTCTTGGGATTCGGCACGCTGCCGCTCACCGTCGAGTCCGTCTTGTCCGCCATACTGTCCTCCTGCGTAGACCGGTCTGAACGCCACCTCGCGAAGGCAGTTCGGTGGGCGGAGTGAGGCAGCGACCGCCGATCCCGCTACGGCTGCCGGAGCCATCCCATTACCGTGGCATGGAACGCGGCCGGGTCGGAGATCTGCGGCGCGTGTCCCAAGTCCGGGTACCGCACCAGCGTCGCATGCGGGATGGCCGCCGCCGCTTGCTGGGCCAGGACGGGGTAGTTGCCCAGGGTCGGGCGGATCGCGGGCGGGGCCAGGTCCTTGCCGATCGCCGTGGTGTCCTTGTCGCCAATGATCAGCAGCGTCGGCGGCTGGATCGCACCCAGCTCGTAGATCACGGGTTGGGTGTAGATCATGTCATACAGCAGCGCTGAATCCCATGCCACCGCCGCCTTTCCCGGTCCGGCGTTCAGCCCGGCCAGCATGTCCACCCAGCGCTCATACTCCGGCCGCCACTGGCCGGCGTAGTAGGTCTGCCGCTCGTATTCGCGGATCCCGTCCGCGGTGGTCTTCAGCTCGCGGGCATCCCACTCGTCCACGCTGATCGAGGGCACGCCCTTGGCCTTCCAATCCTCGAGCCCGATCGGGTCCACCAGCACCAGGCGGTCGGTGGCAGCGGGAAACATCAACGCATACCGCATCGCGAGCATCCCGCCAGTCGAGTGGCCGAGGATCACCGCGTGCTCGATCCCGAGCGACTCCAGTAGCGCACGCGTGTTGCGGGCGAGTTGCTGGAACGTGAACTGGTAGGCGGCGGGCTTGCTGGATTTGCAGAACCCGATCTGGTCGGGTGCCACCACGCGGTAGCCGGCCTGGCTCAGCACGGTGATGGTGGCCTCCCACGTGCCGGCGCAGAAATTCTTGCCGTGCAGCAGGACCACCGTCTGGCCGTTCGCTGGGCCGGACGGCGCCACGTCCAGATAGGCCATCGCGAGATCCTGGCGCTGGGACGTGAAGCGGTATTCGCGCACGGGAAAGCCGTAATCGAAGCCCTGCAGCTCCGGCCCGTATTCGGCGGCCACGGCGGGCGTGCCGAGCAGCAGGGCAATGGCAAGAAGCAGGTGGGGCGCTAGCCAGGACCGACGCGGCGTCATTAGTTTCTCCTCACCGGCACGCGGCCGGCCCAGCCACAGGAGTAGCCCGAGATGGACCTCGCCGCCCTGCAATTCGACAGCCAGGCGATGCTGTCCGGCCTGCGCCCCTGGATCGAGTGCGAGAGCCCGACCTGGGACGCGGCGGCAGTAAACCGCATGATGGACCTGGCGAGTGCCGAACTGGCGGCGATGGGGGCGGCCATCAAGCGTATTCCCGGCACCATGGGACTGGGCGACTGCGTGCGTGCCCACTTCGGGGGGGAGGGCCCCGGCCTGCTGGTGCTGGCCCATCTGGACACCGTGCACCCGCTCGGCACGCTGCGGGCGCTGCCGTTCCGCCAGGAGGGGGACCGCTGCTACGGGCCCGGCATCTGCGACATGAAGGGCGGCACCTACGCCGCGGTCGAGGCAATCCGGCAGTTGCTGCGCGCCGGGTCGCTGCCCCGGCCCCTGACGGTCCTGTTGACCCCGGACGAGGAGATCGGCAGCCCGTCCAGCCGCGCCCTGATCGAGGCGGAGGCGGCGGGCGCGCGTGCCGTGCTGGTGCCGGAGCCTGCGCGCGGCGATGGCGGCGTGGTGACGGGACGCTACGCCATCGCGCGGTTCAACCTGGTGGCGACGGGCAAGCCGAGCCATGCGGGCGCACGGCTGTCGGAGGGGCGCTCGGCGATCCGGGAGATGGCGCGCCAAGTGATCGCGATCGAGGACATGACGACGGAGGACTGCACGTTCAGCGTGGGCGTGGTGCATGGCGGCCAGTGGGTGAACTGCGTCGCCACCACCTGCACCGGCGAGGCGCTGAGCATGGCCAAGCGCCAGGCGGACCTAGACCGCGGCGTGGCGGCGATGCTGGCACTGCAGGGCACCCCGGATGGTGCAAGGTTCAGCGTGACGCGAGGGGTGACACGGCCGGTGTGGGAGCCGGATGCGGCCGGGCTGGCGCTGTACGAGGTGGCGCGCGACGCGGCCGGGCGGCTCGGCCTTCCGCTGCCCCACCAGAGCGCGGGCGGCGGCTCGGACGGTAACTTCACCGGTGCCATGGGCCTGCCGACGCTGGACGGCCTGGGGGTGCGGGGCGCCGGGCCCCACACGCTGGAGGAGCACACCATGGTGGAGAGCCTCGCCGAACGCGCCAGGCTCTTCGCGGGCCTGCTGGCCGCCCTCAACTGACGTGTAGGGTAGGATGCGCTTTGGCATCCCACCAACACGCGCACACGGTCTGGTCGGCCTCGCTCTGGCTAAGCGTTCTCCCGGTCCTCCTGCCAAAGCCCTAGCGCCTGCTGCACCAGCCGGCCGGTCGGAGAACGAGAACATCGTCGTTTCCTCGCCCGCCTCGTGCTCCACGCCGTGCCAGCTCGGCACCACGACGACGTCCTTCGAGCCCCATTCGAAGGTCTTGCCGGCGATCGTGTTGCGTCCGTGTCCTTCCAACCGCACGTAGATCGTGGTGTCTGTCGAGCGGGAGCCGTGCGTCTTGAACCCTCTCGGGAGCAACTGCATGAACGTGCCCATCGTCGCCATCGCGTGCTCGCCCGTCTCCGGGTTGGCGTAGCGCATCTTCACGCCGTGGCGGCGTTGGCCGCCTACCAGGGCCGCCGCGTGTTGCGGACGGCGCAGGTGCAGCTGCAATCACGCAACCGGCGATCACGTCTACCACCTGGCCGGCGCACACGCAGCGTTGCGCAAGCAAATCCTGTCGTCCAAGTCGCCGCAGCATTTCTACGACGACCTGACCTGGGTCTACGGAGGCAGCGGCCTCGAAAATCCCGCCCACGCTTTGCGAACACCCCTCCGGAGAAATGTTCGCGCCGCAGACCCTGGAGTCGTTTCGGGGCTGACCGCCGGTCTCCGTTACCGCGCGCGGTCATGGTGCCGTCAGGGCAGCCGAAACCGGCGGCGGATCGTGCGGCGCTGCGGGGGAGAACCGGTACATTGCGATACCGAGCGGACCGACCGGTTCCAGGAAGCGCGCCGGATCTGACCGCAACGGCGGGACCTGGACCGCGTAGGCGGGCATGGACAGGGCCGCGATCGGGGCGGTTTGCGGCCGGTCCGAGAAGGACGGCTGCACCATGGACCGCCCGTCCGGGCCGGCCAGCGTCACGGAGATCCGGCTGATCGCGACGACCCGGTAAATGCCGATTTGGCCGCCGACCGTCAGCACCGCGGACTGGGCCCGGCCTGCCCCGCTATCCGGTGCGAAGATGGCCCGGCGATCCGTGCCGTTCAGCAGGATGGCGGTCAGCCGCGGCAGGCCCGCCGGCGCGGCGGCCAGGGCGGATGCTGCTTCGGCCCGGTCCGGACGGCGGTCCGGGGCGAAAACCGGCCGCGCCAGCACCGTCGCGGCGAACGCCGCGACGTCGTCGGCATTCGCCGTCACCGGCGCGGGCGCTACGGATGCCGGCTGGATCTCGGCCCTACGTGGCGCAACCGGCCCGTCGCCAACGACCATTGCCAGGCATGCCAGCGCTCCTGCGGTCAGCGCCAGGGCAATGAAGGAAAGAGTTTTCACCGGAACCCGATTCAGAAGCATCCACGCGCCGTCGTGGCACGTAAACCCTCTGACAGGCAATTGGGTCCGATACTTGCAAAAACAGCAAAATGGCCAGCCGGTGGTGAACATGGCACATCGCTGCCGGGCTACGGTATGACAGTGGTGTCGGGTCTCGTCGCATGGCGGAGGGGCGATCGCGTTTTCATGGACGGTGTTGCGACGTCTTCGATGCGGAGGTTCGGTCCTGCCTCCCGTACCGAGGCTACGCATGTCTGGTTCTTCGGACTGTAACAACCAACATTCGTTGTTGGTGTTCGGCCACGGGTTCAGCCGTGTCGAAACTTCGATGAAACTTCTCCGCTTCGTAGTAATTGAGACGTCGCAATCCACTGGTACGGTGCCATGTCAGCCGGGAACAAACGAACAGTGGCCAGGAGCAAGCAGATGAATAGAAGCGAAATTAACGATCAGGGTGAGGCCAAGCCGGCGTTCAACCGGCGCAACCTGATGGCTCGGGCAGGCGTGAGTGCGACGGCAGTTGCATTCCTGGCCTCGATGGGACCAATCGGCGCGGCGCTCGTGAGCGGCAAGGCACACGCCCAGTCGGCGTTCAGCGATGCCGACATTCTGAACTTCGCGCTCAACCTCGAGTATCTTGAGGGCGAGTACTACACCCGTGGTGCAACCGGCCAGGGCTTGCCGGCGAGCATGACGACGGGTGTCGGTACGCTCGGCGGCGTCAATGGCGGCACACTGGTACCCTTCGCCAACCCCTATTTCTTCGAGATCGCGGCCAAGATCTCGATCGACGAGCAGGCGCACATCAACTTCATCCGTAGCCAGCTTGGGTCGGCTGCCGTCGCGCGTCCGCTGATTGATCTGGCTGGCGCGTTCCAGGCAGCGGCGGTCACATCAGGCGCGATCGCGCCAGGGCAAGTGTTCAACCCGTTCGCCGATGAACTCAGCTTTTTCCTCGGCGCCTTCACATTGACCGAGGTTGGCCTCACCGCATACATCGGTGCGTCTACGTTGATCAGCAATCCAGCAGTCCTGAGTGCTGCGGCAAGCATTTTGGCGGTCGAGGCCTACCACGCGGGAGCGATCCGTGGCGTGTTGACGCAGTCCAGCGTCGGCGCGAATGAGGGCC
>CAXSEK010000055.1:0-10320 GCA_964235625.1 uncultured Acetobacteraceae bacterium | reverse complement strand
CCCGACCAGGACCCGCATATGTTCGAGGCGAGCCCCTCCGTTGCCCGCGCGCTGTCCGAGGCGGCGATCGTGGTGGCCAACGGCGTGGATTACGATCCGTGGATGCCCAAGCTGCTGCGTGCCTCGCCTCGGCCGGACCGCCGGAGCATTGTCGTGGCCGACCTGCTGCACCGCACGCCTGGCAGCAACCCGCATCTCTGGTACGATCCGGCCTGCATGCCGGCTTACGCCCGAGCCGTCGCTACCGAGTTGGCTACGCGCGACCCAGCGCATAAAGGAGAGATCGAGTCCCACCTCGCCGCCTTTCTCGACGGCGAGAATTCCCTGCAGGCCCGCGTCGCCGCCCTCGCCGCCAAGTACAAGGGCACACCTGTCACCGCGACCGAGCCGGTGTTCGGCCTCATGGCCGCCGCGATCGGGCTCACCATGCGCAACGAGCGGTTCCAGGTCGCCGTGATGAACGACACCGAGCCGTCAGCGTCCGACGTCGCCGCCATGGAGGGGGATCTGCGGCAGCATCGGGTGCGCGTGCTGATCTACAACAGCCAGGCGACCGACACCGCCGCCCGCCGCCTGCTCGGTATCGCGCAGGCGGCGCACGTGCCCGTGGTCGGCGTGACCGAGACCGAGCCGGCCGGGCAGGATTACACCGCTTGGATGCTGTCGCAGCTGGACGCGCTGGACCACGCGCTCGACGCGTCCCGTTGAGGGAGGGCGGGACGGAAATCCGGTTCGAGGCGGTCCGGCTCGACCTGCCCGGCCGGACCGTCCTGCGCGACGCCAGCTTCCGCATCGCGCCGGGTGAGTTCGTCGGCCTGCTGGGCCCGAACGGGGCGGGCAAGACCACGCTGATCCGCGCCGTGCTCGGCCTGCTGTCCCCCGCCGCTGGGTGCATCACCGTGGCCGGGCAGCCAGCGCGGCGCGGAAACGGGGCGATCGGCTACATGCCGCAGATGCGCGCCACCCCCACGGCACGGCTCAGCGGGCACGACTTCATTGCCTCCGCCTGGCGGGGCACCCGCTGGGGCCTACCGCTGCCCGGCCCCACCGGCCGAGCCGAAATCGCCCGCGTGCTGGCGCTGGTGGAGGCGGAGGCGCTGGCCCGGCGCCCGCTCGCGGACCTGTCCGGCGGCGAGCGGCAGCGTCTGCTGCTGGCGCAGGCGCTGCTCGGCCGCCCCACCGTGCTTCTCCTGGACGAGCCGCTGGCCGCCCTGGACCCGCGGCACCAGGGCGGTATCGTCGCCATGGTGCGCCGGTTGCAACGCCGCCTCGGCATCACCGTGCTGTTCACCGCGCACGAGCTGAACCCGCTGCTGGGGGCGATCGACCGGGTGCTGTACCTGGGCGGCGGCCAGGCGGCGATCGGCACGGTTGCAGACGTGATCAACGCGCCGGTGCTGTCCCGCCTGTATGGCGCGCCGATCCAGGTGCACCACGCCGGCGGCCGTGTGTTCGTGATGGCGGCCGATGCTCGCGTTTGATTTCATGTGCAGCGCCTTCGCCGCGGCCACGGTGGTGGCGGTGGTGGCGGGCCTGGTCGGCTCCTTCCTGGTGCTGCGGGGGCAGACCTTCGCCGGGCACGCGCTGTCCCATGTCGGGTTCACCGGCGCCACCGGCGCGATCCTGGTCGGGCTGTCGCCGTTCTGGGGCCTGGTGCTGATGACGGTGGCGGGCGGGGTGGGCATGGGCCTGCTAGGCGAGCGGCTGGCGCACCGGGATGTCGCGATCGGCGTCGTGCTGGCGGCAGCACTCGGCCTCGGGTTGCTGTTCCTGCACTTCTTCACCGCCTATGCCAGCCAGGCGACGGCGCTGCTGTTCGGCAACGTGCTGGCGGTGGACGACGACACGCTGGCGGCGCTGGCTGGGCTGGCGGCCGTGTGCCTCGCCGGCCTGGCGGTGATCGCCCGGCCGCTGCTGTTCGCCAGCCTGCAACCCGAGCTGGCCGAGGCGAGGGGTGTTCCGATGCGCCTGGTCTCGGTGCTGTTCCTGGCCATCGTCGGGCTGGCGACCGCCGGGTGCACCCAGGTGGTTGGCGTGCTGCTGGTGTTCACCCTGATGGTCGGCCCCGCCGCCGCGGCCCAGCGACTGACGACGCGGTTCGGCGCGTCGGTCGCGATCGCGGTGGGACTGGCCGTGCTGTCCGCCTGGGGGGGGATCACGCTGGCGTTCTACACGGATTGGCCGTCCAGCTTCTGGATCACCGCCATCAGCACGGGGTGCTACGCCGGGGCGGCGTTGGCGGGGCGGTCCTAGCCGAGGGTGGGGCGTTGCCCCAGACTCCACCAGAGGACAGTCGTCCTCTGGACATCTGGTTGGTTGGGATCAACGTCTGCCAATGCCCAGTTTGTCCAGGCCGGCGTACCGGTAGTAGATCACCGACGCGCTCCAGGCGATCACGAAGACGCCGATGATGCCGAAGCCGAGGGCGCTGAAATTCTCGTTGAGGCCGCCGATGCCTTGCCAGAACCAGCCCTGCATCCCGAACTGGTCTCCCAGCAGACAGAGCACCTCGATGCCGCCGATCAGCACCGCCACCACGACGGAGACGGCGGTGATCACCAGGTTGTAGTACAACTTGCGGACCGGGTGAACGAAAGCCCAATCGTAGGCGCCGAGCATGATCACGCCGTCCGTCGTGTCGATCAGCGACATGCCGGCCGTGAACAAAGCCGGGAACACCAGGATCGACCAAATGGACGTGCCCTGCGCCGCCTGCTCGGCCGAGACGCCGAGCAGCGCGATCTCGGTCGCCGTGTCGAACCCCAGCCCGAACAGGAAGCCGAGCGGGAACATGTGCCATGCCTGCGACACCAGCCGGAACAGCGGGCGCAGGATGCGCGCTAGCAGTCCCCGGCTGTTGAGCAGCATGTCAAAATCGGTGTCACTATAGGCGCCGCCACGCCGCACGCGCTGAAACGCGCGCCATACGCCGACGAGGATGGCCAGGCTCATGCCCGCGATGATGAACAGGAACCCGGCGGAGACCACGGTGCCGAGGACCCCGCCCACGTCCTTGAACGCGTCGAACCGGCCGGCAAGCCCGGTGGTGGTCAGCGCGATCAGCAGGGCAGCCAGGACCACGACCGTGGAGTGGCCGAGTGCGAAGAAGAACCCCACGCTGACGGGGCGCTTGCCCTCCTGCATCAGCTTGCGCGTCACATTGTCGATGGCGGCAATATGGTCGGCATCCACCGCGTGCCGCAGCCCGAAGCCGTAGGCCAGCAGCGCCGTGCCAAGCAGCACAGGCTGACTGCGGAACGAACACAGCGCCCAGCACCACACGGCGATGTTGGCCAGCGCGAGCACGACATACATCCCGGCGAGGCGGCGGTGCCAAATCTTCATCGCAAGATCTTCATCGCCAGCTCTTCAGGGCAGGTCTTCATCGATTGCTGCAATCCTCTGTCCTGGCCCCTGACGGCACGCTAGCGACGGGACTCCGGTCGGGTCAAACGCCGACCAGCCTACCGCACGCGGATCCCGGCCGGCCCCGCCAGCATGCGCCCGACCACGGCGGCACCCGGCGGGAGCACTGCCAGCACGGCACCAGCCGCCTCCGGAGCCGCGGCCACCAGCAAACCCCCGCTCGTCTGCGGATCGCACAGCACGGCCTGCGCCCAGCCCGGCAACCCCGCCGCCAGATCCACGCTCGCGCCGTAGCTGGCCCAGTTGCGCGCCCCCGCCCCTGTCACCACGCCGGCCTGGGCCAAGGCCTCGGCCCCCGGCAGCAACGGCACATCGGTGAACCACAGCTCCGCCGCCAACCCTGCCCCTTGGCCCATCTCCAGCACATGGCCGAGCAGGCCGAATCCGGTCACGTCCGTCACCGCATGCACGCCGGCGATGCCCGGCAGGTCGCGCCCGGCCACGTTCAGCCGGGTGGTGGAGGCGAGCATCGTGGCGTAATCCGCCGGGCTCAGATCGCCCCGCTTCAGCGCCGCGCTGAACAGACCGACGCCGAGGCCCTTGCCCAGCACCAGCACGTCGCCCGCCTCGGCACCGCTGTTGCGCATCACCCGGTCCGGATGCACCAGGCCGAGCGCCACCAGGCCGTAGATCGGCTCCGCACTGTCGATCGAGTGGCCGCCCGCCACGGGTATCCCCGCCTCCGCGCAGACCGAGGCTCCACCGGCCAGGATCTGCCGCACGTCACGGGTCGCGATCTTACCGAGCGGCATGCCGACGATGGCCAGTGCCAGGATCGGCGTGCCGCCCATGGCGTAGACATCCGACAGGGCGTTGGTGGCGGCGATGCGGCCGAAATCGTAAGGGTCGTCCACCACGGGCGTAAAGAAATCGGTCGTGGCCACCAGCGCCTGGTCGGCGTTCAGGCGCCAGACTGCGGCGTCGTCGCCGGTCTCCGTCCCCACCATCAGGTTGGCCCAGCCTTGTCCCGGCGGCATGGTGGCCAAGATATCGTGCAAGACCGCAGGGGACAGCTTGCATCCGCAGCCCCCGCCATGGGCCAGCGACGTGAGACGGGGTGACGTAATGGGAGGCAGGGCATCGTTCATGCGCATGGGTCCAGGATAGCGGGAGTGGACGAACCGAACGCCGGGTCGCCGGGCAAGCTTCGCACCCTACCCTCGATCGGCCGCCTTCTGGAGGTGTGGCCCGGTGTGCCGCAGGCAAGGGAGGCGGCGGCCGAGGCGTTGCGCCAGGAACTCGCCAAAGTGCGCGCCGGCGTGCTGGATGGCACAGTGCCGGAGGTACCCGGGGCGCAGGAGATCGTGCGCCGTGCTGCGGCTTCGGTGGCGTCACAAGACCGGCCGGTGCTGCGCCGGGTCATCAATGCGACTGGCATCATCCTGCACACCAACCTCGGCCGTGCTCCCCTTGCATCGGAGGCGCTGGAAGCGGTGCTGGCCGTGGCCGGTGGCTACTCCAACCTCGAGATGGACCTTGAGGCGGGCGAACGCGGCTCCCGCCTGGCCGGGATCGAGCCCCTGCTCCGTGGCCTGACGGGAGCGGAGGCAGCGCTCGCCACCAACAACTGTGCCGCGGCCGTGCTGCTGGCGCTGGCCGGGCTAGCGGGCGGCGGGGAGGTGGTGGTGTCCCGCGGCGAACTGGTCGAGATCGGCGGCGGCTTCCGCATCCCCGACGTGATCGTGCAGGGCGGCGCGCGATTGGTGGAGGTGGGCACCACCAACCGCACCCGGCTGGCCGACTACCGCGCCGCACTCACGCCCGCCACCCGGGTGCTGCTGAAGGTGCACCAGTCCAACTACCGCATCACGGGGTTCACCGAGGCGGCGACGCTCGCCGATCTGGCCGGGCTGGCGCGGGAGGCGGGGCTGCTGGTGGTGCACGATCTGGGCAGCGGTGCGATGGGGCCGCTCGGCCCGGTGAGCGAGCCCACGCCGCACGACAGCATCGCCGCCGGGTCCGACGTGGTCGCGTTCAGCGGCGACAAGCTGGGCGGCGGGCCGCAAGCCGGGCTGCTGGTCGGTCGCGAGGCGCCGATCGCGACGTTGAAGCGCCACCCGCTGATGCGGGCGCTGCGGCTCGACAAGATGACGCTGGCAGCACTGGAGGCGACCTTGCGGCTTCATGCCGCACCCGAAACCGCCGGTCGCTTGCCGGTGCTGCGCATGCTGGCCCAGACCGGAGCCGTGCTGCAACAGCGGGCGGAGACGCTCCGGGCGCTGCTCGGCGGCATTGCCCGGGTGGAAGCCTCCAGCGGCTATGCCGGCGGGGGCACCCTGCCGACGGACACGCTGCCGAGCTGCGCCGTGGTACTCGCCGTACTCGGCGTGGACGCATTTGCCCGCCGGTTGCGGCGGCACCACCCGGCCGTGGTCGGGCGCATCACGGCCGGCGAGCTTTGGCTGGACATGCTGGCGGTGGGCGATGCGGAGCTGCCGGACATCGCCGCCGCCGTAGCGGCTGCCACCGCATGAACCGGCTGCTGCTGGGCGTGATCGGCCACGTCGACCACGGTAAGACCGCGCTGGTGCGCGCGCTGACCGGCATGGAGACCGATCGGCTGGAGGAGGAGAAGCGCCGCGGCATCTCCATCGCCCTCGGCTTCGCCCATCTGGCGCTGCCCGGCGCCATCGCCGGCCTCCCCGGCGACATCGCCGACCTTATCGACATGCCGGGCCACGAGCGCTTCGTCCGCACCATGATCTCCGGCGCTACCGGGATCGATGCCGTGCTGCTGGTCGTCTCCGCCGCCGAGGGCATCAAGCCGCAGACGGTGGAACATGTAGACATCGCCGGGCTGCTCGGCCTGCGGCAGGCGGTGGTCGCGGTCAGCAAGGCGGACCTGGTGCCGGCGGCACGGGCCGAGGCCGTCGGCCGGGAAGCAGCGGCCCTCGCCACCGCCGCCGGAATGCGGGTCGGGCGGCCGGTGCTGACCTCCGCCGTCACCGGCGCCGGGCTGGATGACCTGCGGGCCGCGATTGGCACGGCGCTCACCGCCTCACCGCCACCGGAGGACGACGGCTTCCCCTATCTACCGGTAGACCGCGCCTTCAGCCTGGCCGGTCACGGCACCGTGGTCACCGGCACGCTGCGCCGCGGCGGGCTGTCGGCAGGGGGCGAGCTGGTGGCCCTTCCCTCCGGCGAGACCATTCGCGTGCGAGGGCTGCAGGTACACGGCAAGCCGGTCGCCACGGCTCTGCCGGGCCAGCGCGTCGCGGTCAACCTGCGTGGCACGGAGCTGGCCGCGGTACCGCGCGGGTCGGTGCTGACGGGGGCGGGCGTGCTGGCGCCATCGGCCTGGCTGTCGGTGCAGGTGCGTGCGGTGGCCGGGTCCTCACCGCTGCCCACCGCCACCCGCCTGCGCCTGCTGTTCGGCACGGAGGAGGTGGACGCCCGCCTGCGCCTGCTGGACCGCGATGCCTTGCTGCCTGGCGAGACCGCCCTCGCCCAATTGCACTGCGCCCCTGCGGTCGCGGTGCCGGCGCGGGAGCCGTTCATCCTCCGCCTGCCGTCCCCCGCCCTGACGGTCGCCGGCGGCCGCGTGCTGGACCCGGAAACGATCCGCCAGCGCCGCAACGCACCCGGCGTTCTCGCCCGCCTCGCCGCCTTAGCCACTGCCGGCCCGGCGGAGATCGTGCTGCTCGAAGTGCAGCGTGCCAAGGAGGCCGGTGCCAGCCTCGTCCGGCTCGCCCGTGTGGCTGGCGTGGCGCCCGCCCGGGCCGCCGCTCTGCTCACCGGCACCCAAGCCGTGCTGCTCCGCTCCGGTCAGGCCGTGATGCCGGACGCGCTCGACGCGGTGGCCACCCGCCTGCCCCGCGTGCTGCAGCCCTACGCCGACGGCCTGTCCCGCGAGGCGCTCGGCAAGTTGCTGCCCGGCGTCGGCATCGCCGTGCTGGACGAGGCGGCGATGCGCCTCGCCCGCACCGGCGTGCTGCGGCAGGATCGCGGGCTGATCCGCGTCTACCAAGCCGCCCACGACCGCAGCCAGGCCGAAGCCGATGCCGGGCTCGCGGCGGACATGCTGGGGTTGCTGCTGAAGGCGGGGCTCACGCCGCCCGACGCGTGGACCCTCGCCCCCGACCCGCGGGCCAAGCGCCTGCTGGACCGGCTGGTGAAAGAGGGCGCCGTGGTGCGCACGACCGATAAGGTGCAGAAGCGCGACTTGTTCTTCCATCCGAACGCCGTAGACATCGCACGGCGGACCCTGGCACCCCTGCTGCGCGAGCCCGGCCTGCTGATGAAGGAGGCGGGCGAGGCGCTCGGCATCTCCCGCAAGTTCAGCGTGCCCTTGATGGAACATTTGGACGCGGTGCGGTTCACCAGGAGGGTTGCCGACCGCCGCATCCTCGCCCAACTGGAGTGACGGTCTGGAGGTGATTGGGGTCTGGTGGCCTCCCTGGTCTTCAAAACCAGTGGCGCGCCAAAAGCGTGCGGTGGGTTCGATTCCCATCCACCTCCGCCACACGACCGTTCGAGGCGAAGCACCCAGCGGACAACGCAGCCGACCCAGCGACTGCGTCGCTTCAAAAAACGAACGTTAATTGTCCGACATAAACATGAAGCAGGTTTGATTGTGGTCTGCATACCATTGCAACCGTGCCAATGGCGGGTAAGCTGATTTCACTCACGATGACGTGAGGCGCCACGGAGCAAGCCATGTCTGACGCTACGCTGCAGCCTATCCCGGATCGGGGGTGGGTTCGTGCGATGGATGGCACGCCGGCTCCAGGCGTCGGAGGCTTCCCGAATGCTGCAAACGGCCAGCAGACGGAGGCCGATGCTCCTCGTCTGCCAGGTTCCGGGGTGCGCCACTGGCCGCAAGACGACTACATCCCGCCGTCGCCCAGGATGACGGCCAGCGTCGCGGCCCTCTTGGCGCGTCCGTTGCCGACCCTCGACCTGCCGCCGGCCGGCGACGGGACGGAGGCCGACCTGATCCGCCTCTGTGATGTGGCGACGACGATCCACCGGCATCATGCCGATCTGGCTCTCTTCGGCAGCACCCTCTACGAGCCGTCGCATGGCGTTTCCGGGCGCCTGGCCGAATTGGATCGCCGGCTGAGCCTCACCTGTGGCGCCGTATCGTCCATCCGGGCCAGGACACCCGCCGGACTGCGGGCCAAGGCCAAGTTGATCGCCGCTTCGGATTCGGGCCGGACAGATCTCAGCCTGGACGACCAGCCGATGGTGCGATCGCTGCTGGCGGACTGCGCTTACCTCTCGGTGTGATACTCACGAGGAACCGTGTGAAAAGCTCAGGCGGCGAGATCCTGACGCGACCATGCCTCAATCGGTCGGCAGGTTCTCCGGCTGGCTGAACCGGAAGCTGATCTCCGGCTTGGTCGCGGACACATTGCCTGCCTCCATGATCGATACCCGGACCAGCAGGCTGCCCGCGATCCCCGCCAGGCACGCGATGTCGGACATCGTGCCCGGCCGTCCACGTCCCGTCACCAGCGAAATCGCCTGCAATCCCAGTGGCAGCAACGCCCCCAGACCTGTCGCGCCCAGCCGCTCCACCTGGCCCCAACGCCCCTCCAGCGCCCCGTCGACGCCATGCTTCACATACATTTTGTGGGACGCCACCGTCCCTGCCAGCTCCACCGCCAGCGCGGCCAGGGTGAGCGCGTCGAGGCTGCGCCGCCGCCGGCCCGAGCGCTCGCCCAGCGACAGCGCCGCGGCACCCGACACCACCGAGGAGGACGCGAACCGTGCCGCCATCATCCGCGGCGCCGCCGCCCAAAGCGGCGTGCTCGTGGCGGAGAGCAGCGCCGCTGTGTAGGTGCCGAGCCCGGCCCCGGCTATCGCCGCCGGCACCTGGGTGCCCCGCGCCAACCGACGCGCCCAGCCGAAGCGTGGGAACCGATCGGCCAGGGCCTGCAATCCTGCCGTCGCGAACGCGGCGCCACTGAACACCGTCAGGATCCACGTCCCGATCGACATCGGCGACGTGCCCTTTGCCACCCGGAACATGTTGTAGAACCGCTTCGGCGTATGCAGGTCCCATATCAGCAGCACCGAGCCGATCGTCGGCGCCAGCAGCGACAGATATCGGCCACGCCGCACCAGCCCCGCCGCAGTCGGACCCTCCGCCGCGTCGGCGATGGCGGAGATCAGCGCCGCCGTGCCGGACAGCCCTGCCAGCGCCACGTAGCCGCCCACCACCCAGGCGTTGAACGGCGCCTGCTTGAGCTGCGAGCGGCCGTAATAGGTTGGGCCATCCCACTTCGCCCGGTTGTGCAGGTCCACCTCGTGCACTGTCTGCGGCGGCGTCATCGCCGGGTCATCGGGATGGTGCGGCGTGGGATGCTCGGGCATCAGGGGCGCTCCCGTGCCGGGCCGGCGAACAACGCGGCCGCGGTGAGCGCCAGCCCGGCCATGGTGGCGAGTCCCGTCAGCAGGCTGGGCCGCACCCGGTTAGACGGGCGCGTGGGCGCCGGTGGCAAGTTGTAGGTCTCCGGTCGGTCCGTCAGCAGGAAGAACGCGTTCAGGTGACCGAGCCCGCCCGTCGCCCCGGGCGCACCCGGCGTGCCATACAGGTACGCCGTATCCATGCCCCGCCGTTTCAGCTCCACGACCCGGCGCTCCGCACGTGCCTGCAAGTCGCCGAGTTCACCAAACATGATCGAGTCGGTCGGGCAGGATTTGGCGCAGGCCGGCTCCAGCCCGCCCTTCAGCCGGTCGTAGCAGAGCGTGCACTTATGCGCCTTGCCGTCCAGCGTATTCACGTCGATCACGCCGAACGGACAGGCGGGCACGCAATAGCCGCAGCCGTTGCAGATGTCCTGCTGCACGACCACCGTGTCGAACTCGGTCTTGAACAGCGAGCCGGTCGGGCACGCCTCCAGGCAGGGCGCGTTGTGGCAGTGCTTGCACACGTCGCTCATCATCAGC
>CAXSEK010000054.1:0-10323 GCA_964235625.1 uncultured Acetobacteraceae bacterium | reverse complement strand
ATCGCAGAGCGACGGCAAGCCGGGCCATACCGGCACGCTGACGTTCGTCGACAACCAGGTCAGCCTGTCGACCGGGACGATCCTGTTGCGGGCCACCGTCGCCAACCCCGATCACGGGTTGCTGCCGGGTCAGTACGTGACGGCGACACTGCATCTCGGCGACCTGCAAGGCGCCTTGCTGGTGCCGCAGAACGCGGTCGGTTCGACCCAGATCGGCCAGACGCTGATGATCGTCGGCGGTGGCGACAAGGTCGAGCAACGCATCGTCACGCTCGGCGACACATACGACGAGAGTGTGGTTGTCACGACCGGGCTCAAGGCGGGCGATCAAGTCATTACCGGGCAATTGCAGAAGCTAAGGCCAGGAATGCCGGTGAACCCCGCCCAAGACGGCCCCAAGCCGTAGATTGCCGGTGATCGGCATCGCAGAGTGCGATGCCCCTGTATAAGGTTTGTGGGTAGGGCGCCTCAGGCGAATATCCTGTATGGCAGCGCATGCCCGACGACATTCCGCCGCCAGAATTCGCCCGAAGGCGAGATACGGACGCCAGGCCTCGACTGAACTTGGTGTGGATCGCTCCCCTGATCGCGCTCGGGATCGGGGGCTACCTTGCCGTCACGACGCTCACCCTACGCGGTCCTGAGGTGGACATCACCTTCAACGCCGCCGGTGGCGTGAAGGTTGGGACCAAGGTCGAGCACAAGGCGGTCGAACTGGGCTCGGTCACGGCGGTCGGCCTCTCGGACGATCTCGGTCACGTCGACGTCCATGTCCGCATGCAGGCCACAGCCGCACCGTTCTTGACCGACAAGGCGCAGTTCTGGGTGGCCCGGCTGCAACTCTCCGGTGGCAGCGTCTCCGGGATCGATTCCCTCGTGTCCGGGACCTACATCGAGATGGACCCCGGGACACGCGGGGGCGCGCGCCGCACCCGGTTCAGCGGTTTGGAAAACCCGCCCGGCGTCCGGTCCGACCAACCGGGTACCACGTTCGCCGTCATTGCGCCGCAGGTGAACGGCCTCAGCAGCGGCACGGGGGTGTTCTATCGGGACGTCCTCGTGGGCGAGGTGCTCGAGAACCACGCGGTCGAAGGGAACGAGCCAGTGCGGGCGGAGGTTTTCGTGAGGAAGCCGTTCGATGACCGGGTCCGCACAGGGACGGTGTTCTGGCGCTCGAAAGGGGTGGAGACGACCGTATCCGGAGGTGGCCTGCATATCGAGGTTACCTCGCTTGCTGCCGCCGTAGCGGGCGGCATTTCGTTCGGCACACCGCCCGGCGCGCCGGAGTATCCCGGTGCCCCTGGGGGGACCACGTTCAGGCTGTTTGACGACGAGCCGACAGCGACCCGTGCGAGTTACGACGAACGCATCCCCTACGTGCTCTATGTCGAAACGTCGGCAGCGGGGCTCGGCGCCGGGTCCCAGGTCCTGCTCCAGGGCCAGCAGGTCGGGGACGTCACCGGGGTGCAACTCGCCGGCAGCGACGCTGAAGGGCATCTGCGTGTCCGGGTCACGCTGGAACTCCTGCCGCAAACCCTGCACGTCGTCGGGACTGCGGGCAGTGCCGCCGGCTTGGGACATCGGTTGGTGGAGGGCGGCCTGCAGGGTAAGCTGGACACGGTAAGCTACGTCAGTGGGGCGCAAGCGGTCACGCTGGCCTTCCAGGCCAGTCCGGCTGCCGCGCACGTTGCGGAGGAGGCTGGGATGGTGGTGTTGCCGACGATACAAGCATCCGCGTCAGCGGGCCTGTCCGGGGCAGGAGGACTGCTTCAGAGTGCCATGCAGGTGCCCTATGCCGAGATCGGTCAGAGCTTCGACGCAACCCTGACGGCATTGACGGCCAGGATCGGGGCGGCTCAGGCGGGCAAGCAGATCGCCCCGTTGATGGCCATGTTGGAAGCCGCCCGGAGCAAGATCAGGAGCACCGATGCGAGCCTCACGCAAACGCTCCGCGGATTGCCGGCGACGGCGGACCGGTTGCAGGGCTTGCTGGTCCAAGCCAACGGCGCGCTCGGACACGCCAACGAGTCCTATGGCACGGCGTCCAACCTATCCGGCGAGATCGAGCGCGCGCTGGCCCAGTATTACGACACGGCGCGCTATACCCGGCTGCTGGCGGACCGGCTGGACCGGCATCCGGAGTCGATCGCTCGCGGGACAACGGGCCAGGCATCGGAGCGATAGAACCCGCGAAGAACGGGAGAGGGAGAAGACGAATGCCCTGCCTTTGAGCGAGGAGGAGGTTTTCTCCGTCGGCAGAATGTGGAATGCCGTAGACCGGGACAAGGGGTGCGCGACATGGCACTGGCGATGAGCTGGGGCGAGTGGGCCGGACTTGACGCAACGGACCTCGCCGCATTGGTGCGCAGCGGGCAGATAACGGCGGCCGAGCTGTCCGCCCAGGCTGCCGCGGGGATCGCCAACACCAACCCGGCCCTCGACGCCGTCGTCGAGGTGTTCGAGGACGTGGTTGCCGACCCACTGAAGGATGGCATGAACCCGGACGGCGTCTTCGCCGGTGTTCCCTACTTGATGAAGGACCTCGGCCCCACGCTGAAGGGGCGGCTGCAGGAGATGGGCTCTCGCCTGATGCGGGGGAACCGGGCCGTGTCGGACAGCTACCTGGCCGGGCGGATCCGGCAGGCGGGGCTGAACATCGTGGGGCGCACCACCACGCCCGAATTCGGCGTGTGCAGCTCGGCCGAGAACCCGGCGGTCTATGTCACGCGCAACCCGTGGGATCTGGAGTACACCACCTGCGGCTCCTCCGCCGGCACGGCGGCGATGGTGGCGGCCGGGGTGCTGCCGATCTCGCACGCGACCGATGGCGGAGGATCGATCCGCATCCCCGCCGGGGTGAACGGCAATATCGGGCTGAAGGTGTCGCGCGGCGTGTTCTCGATCGCGCCGAACCTGTCAGACCTGTCGGGGCTGGTCTCGATCCAGGGCTGCCAGACCCGCACCGTCCGCGACACGGCCGCCTTCGTCGATGCCTGCCGCGGTGGCGCGCCGGGCGAGTTCATGCCGTTCTGGACGCCGGAGGAGCCGTATTGCGACCTGATCCAGCGTGATCCCGGCCGCTTGCGCATCGCGCTGTCCCATGAATGGGGCGACTACCAGGCCACCCCCGCCATCGTGGCGGAGCTGCAGCGGGTCGGGACACTGCTCGAGGGGCTCGGGCATGAGGTGGACTGGGCGTTGCCGGCGGTGGATTTCCGCGCGGCCTTTGCCGCCCAGACGACCTGTTACGTGAGCAACTTCGCGCAGACGATCTCCACCCTGATTGCCTCGCTCGGGCTGGAGCGCCCGCCGGAGGACAAGGTCGAGCCGATCAACATCAAGATCTGGGAGGCCGGGCTCCATACCTCCTATGCCGAGCGGGCCCGCATGCAGGCGGTGTTCAACACCACCTCCCGGGCGTTCGGCGCGTTCTTCGAGGCGTGGGACATCATCCTGACCCCGATCACGGCGCTGCCCACGCCGCGCATCGGGACGACGGAGTACCTGACGATCAGTGACAATCCCTCGGTGCTGGATTGGTTCGGCAATCTATGGCGCAACTTCGCCTATACGCCGCTCGCCAACCTCTGCGGCATCCCCGCCATCTCCCTGCCGCTGGCCGCGCACGGGAACGGGTTGCCGATGGGCATCCAGGCGCAGGCGCGGCAGGGCCAGGACGGCTTGCTGCTGCAGCTGGCCGCCCAGGTGGAGCGCGCGATCGGCGGCAAGTGGAACGCCGGCCGCCGGCCCGGCGTGCACGTGACGAACGCTTAGCCGGACTCACGAACCGTCGGTCAGCCCTGGTCCAGCTCCCGCTCGACCAGCCGCACTAGGCAACTGGCGCCGATCGGCAGCAGGTCGTCGTTGAAGTCGTACCGGCCATTGTGCAGCGGGGTGGTGCTGCTGTCCGCCGGGCCGCCTTGGCCCAGGAGCAGGAAGGCACCCGGTGCCTCGTGCAGCATGTAGGCGAAGTCCTCGCCGGCAGTGAGCGAGGCCAGGTCGGTCTTGATACCGGCATCGCCGACTACGTCCGCCGCGGCGCGAGCCGCCAGGGCGGCCTCATCGGGCGTGTTGATGGTGGGTGGGTAGGAGGCGGCGTAATCCAGCTCCAGCCGCACGCCGTGCGCCGCCGCAAGCCCCTCCACCGTCTGGTGGAACAAGGCCGCCAGATGGTCGTGCGTCGCCGGCAACAGGGTGCGGATGGTGCCGCGCAGCTCCACCGTTTCTGGGATCACGATGTCCGAGGTGCCGGCATGGAACTGGCCGATGCTGATCACGGCGGTGTCGTGCGGGTTGGTGCGGCGGCTCACCAGCGTCTGCAGGGCGGTGAAGATGGCGACCGCACAGGGCAGGGGGTCGACGCCGTTATGCGGCTCCGCAGCGTGGCTGCTCTTGCCGTGCAGGCGGATGCTGAAATAGTCCACGGCGGCCAGCACGGTGCCGGGGCGGATCGCGATCGTGCCGAGCGGCAGGCTGGGCAGGTTGTGCATGCCGTAGACCGTCTCGCAGGGGAAGCGCGAGAACAGCCCGTCCTTCACCATCTCCAGCGCCCCGGTCAGGCCTTCCTCGGCGGGCTGGAAGATGAAGTGGACGGTGCCGGCGAAATCCCTCGTCTCGGCCAGGTGCCGGGCTGCGCCGAGCAGCATGGTGGTGTGGCCATCGTGGCCGCAGGCGTGCATGGCCCCGGGATGGGTGCTGCGATGGGCAAAGTCGTTCAGTTCGGGCATCGGCAGCGCGTCCATGTCGGCGCGCAGGCCGATGGCCCGGTTGCCCGGCCGCTTGCCGCGCAGCACGCCGACCACGCCGGTGCGCCCAATGCCGCGATGCACCTCGATGCCCCAGGACGCGAGCTTCTCCGCCACGATGCCGGCGGTCCGCACTTCCTGGAACCCGGTCTCCGGATAAGCGTGGAAGTCCCGCCGCCACGCCTGCATGTCCGGCCGGATCGCTTCGAGGTCCGCGAGGGTGGGCATCGGTCCAAGGCTCCTGTTATCCGCCGGGCAGAGTGCGGCAGGCTGCACCATCGCGCCACCCCGCAGCGAACGGCGCCAGACGCTAACGATGCTGATCATCCTGGACAGACACCCCGACGGTGGAGACGCCGCCGGCTCCACTCCGTATCACTCAGCCTGACGAGCGAACGGGCGGGGATCGCCACCTTGAGACTGCAGACCTGTCAAATAAGGCTGGTGTGCAGCTCTCAAATTTGGCAACTTACCGTTCATGATTCGTTCCGCTAACCGAATCTGGTTGGCATCTCAAGAGGTCTCACGATGGCACGCATTAGCAAGGCCGAGCACCGCCGCATCCTGCAGATGGTCGATGCCGAGCACCGTAAGGTGGCGGAGGTGGCGGCCGAGTATGGCTGCACCCCGGCCAACATCTACGCACTGCTTAGCAAGCTGAGGCGGGATACCCGGCCAAGCCCGGAGGCCGAGACTCGTGACTCGAACCTCGCCGATGGAGCCGACTTGCCTCCCTCCGACAGCCCTGCCTCGAGCACGGCCGCGGCCGCGCCGGCTCTCCCCGATCTCTTTGCGCCCGACCTGCTAGCCCGCGAGCCCGCTTCTGTCCCGAGTAAGCGACGCGGCCGCGCAGCTGCCGGTGCCGATCGCGTGGTGGCCGTCACGGCTCCCACGGACGGGCCGACGCCTCAGCCCGCAGCCGTGCCCCAGCCCCTTGCGGAGCCCGTCGCCGCCACGCCTGTCCACACGGCCACCGTTACGGACCTTCCGCGCCAGGGCAGTGCCAAGAAAACCGCCGGCATGGGTGCCGCCTTGGCCAAGCCGGGCGTGGGTCTGATGATGCGCACCTCAGAGGGTGAGGAGAACCTCACGCCATTCCGCTCCCTCGACGACTTGCTCTCGGCGGTCAAGCCGATCCTACGGGCTGCCGCGCGTAGTCCGGACGCTGTGTGGTTCTCCATCCAGCCGGTCGACCTGGCATCGCTGGACAGCGACGCGGCCTGAGACTGCCGCGGTCGATCGCCCGGGCATCGAGGTTGGGTGGACGCTTGGTTGGGGGACGTGGATTCGAACCACGATAAGCAGAGTCAGAGTCTGCTGTCCTACCGTTAGACGATCCCCCATCCGGCAGCGACGGGCTGTTACCATCGGTGGGCGGCGGACGCAATGCGCGAGCGGGTGTTCAAAACGCTTCCCATTCCCGCGCCATCGGTTGACACTCTTTCGCACTATGCACCTTGCCCCGGTCAACTTGCCGCGCCGAATCGGCGGCCCCGTGTTCGCGGCGGTCGATCTCGGCACGAACAACTGTCGGCTGTTGGTCGGTGCCCCCACGCCGCAGGGATTTCGTGTGCTGGACAGCTACAGCCGGGTCGTGCGCCTGGGCGAAGGGCTCGAGGAGTCGGGGCAGTTGAGCGAGGAGGCGATGGACCGCGCGCTCGAGGCGTTGCAGGTCGTGGCCGACCGCCTGGCCCGGCGCCCGGTGAGCGCGCTGCGGTCCATCGCCACCGAGGCCTGCCGCCGGGCCTCGAACGCGGGCATCTTCGTGGAGCGGGTGGCGCGGCAGACCGGGCTACAACTGGACGTGATCTCGACGCGGGAGGAGGCCAAGCTCGCGCTCGAGAGCTGCACGCCCTTGCTGGCGGGGGAGGCGAGGCGGGCGCTGCTGTTCGATATCGGCGGTGGCTCGACCGAGCTGGTGTGGGTGCGGCTGACCCCTGGGCAGCGGCCGGAGCTGATCGGCACGTTGTCGATGCCGGTGGGCGTGGTCGGGTTGTCCGAGCGGTTCGGGCTGCGTGCGTTCAGCGCCGAGGGGTTCGCCGCGATGGTGGCGGACGTCGAGGCCCGGCTGCGCGGCTTCGAACAGGTGCACCGCATCGGTGAGGAACTACGCCGGGGCGGAGTTCAGCTGCTGGGGACCAGCGGCACGGTGACGACGCTGGCGGGGGAGTTCCTGGCGCTGCAACGCTATCGCCGGATGCATGTGGACGGGCAGGTGCTGTCCCGTGCCGCTGCCCAGGGTGCCGTATGGGCGCTACGGGCGATGGGGCGGGAGCGGTTGGCGGCCCACCCGTGCGTCGGGCCGGAGCGGGCCGATTTCGTGCTGCCGGGCTGCGCGATCTACACCGCCATCCACACGATGTGGCCGGTTGCGACCGTGACCGTAGCGGACCGGGGTCTGCGGGAGGGGATGCTGCTGCGCCTGATCCGCGACGGCCGCCGCCACGTGGAGCGGAGTTGAGCGTCAAGAAGGGTCCGGGTGCACCGCGTGGCCTGGACGTGTCGCTTAAGACGGCCAAGGGGCGCACCACCCAGCAGCAGATGTGGCTCCGCCGGCAGCTGAACGACCCGTATGTCCGGGCGGCGCAGGCGCAGGGCTGGCGGTCGCGCGCCGCCTTCAAGCTGATCGAGCTGGATGACCGCTACAGCCTGATCCACAAGGGTGCCCGGGTGATCGACTTGGGCGCGGCCCCCGGTGGCTGGAGCCAGGTCGCCGTCAAGCGCGGGGCCGGGCCGGTGGTGGGGGTGGACCTGCTGCCGGTCGAGCCGGTGACCGGCGCGCGGTTCCTGCTGGGGGACTTCATGGACCCGGCAATGCCAGCCCGGCTGCGGGCCGAGCTTGGCGGCCGAGCCGACCTGGTGCTGTCGGACATGGCGCCCAATACCACCGGGCATACCGCAACCGACCACATCCGCATCGTGGCCCTGGCAGAGCTGGCGTTGGATTTCGCGCTTGGCATCCTGGCGCCGGGCGGCGGGTTCGTGGCGAAGGTGCTGCAAGGCGGCTCCGAACGGCAGCTGCTGGAGCCGCTGAAGCGGGCGTTCAGCAGCGTGCGGCATGCCAAGCCGCCGGCCAGCCGGAAGGATTCGAGCGAGATGTACGTGGTGGCCAAAGGCTTCCGGCTGCCGCCCGCAACGACACCGTAACTTGCACCGCGCGGCGCTGCGCCCTATGTCGGATCGCCAAGGCGCGGGACCCCCGCGGGAGAATCTGCCATGGCACCCGATACGACGTCCGCCCTCCTCCGGGTCGAGACCCCGATCCTCGAGGCATTGACGTTCGATGACGTCCTGGTCGTCCCCGCCTATTCCGAGGTGCTGCCGAGCGCCACCGACACTCGGACCCGGTTCACCCGCACCATCCCGCTGAACGTGCCGCTGGTGTCGTCCGCGATGGACACGGTGACGGAAGGGCCGATGGCCATCGCCATGGCCCAGCTCGGCGGCATCGGCGTGATCCACAAGAACCTCGATCCGGCGCAGCAGGCCGCCCAGGTCCGTCAGGTCAAGAAGTTCGAGTCGGGCATGGTGGTCAACCCGCTCACCATCAATCCGGACCAGACGCTGGCCGAGGCGCGGGCGCTGATGTCAACCAACCGGATCAGCGGCGTACCTGTTGTTGAGCGGAATACCGGGCGGCTGGTCGGCATCCTGACCAACCGGGACGTGCGGTTCGCGACCGACGCCTCCGTCCGGGTGTACGAGCTGATGACGCGGGAGCACCTCATCACCGTCACCAACGGGGTGGCGATGGAGGAGGCCCGGCGGCTGCTGCACAAGAACCGGCTGGAGAAGCTGCTGGTGGTGGACGACGCGTATCGCTGCGTCGGGCTGATCACGGTGAAGGACATGGAGAAGGCACAGGCGCACCCGCTCGCCAACAAGGACGAATTGGGGCGGCTGCGCGTGGCGGCGGCGATCGGGGTGGGGGAGGACGGGACGACCCGGGCCCGCGCCCTGATCGATGCCGAGGTGGACGTGTTGGTGATCGACACGGCGCATGGGCACTCGGCCGGCGTGCTGGCGCAGGTTGCCAAGATTAAGCAGATGACGAACGGCGTGCAGGTGGTGGCCGGCAACGTGGCCACGCCGGAGGGCGCGCTGGCGCTGATCCAGGCGGGGGCGGATGCGGTGAAGATCGGCATCGGGCCGGGCAGCATCTGCACCACGCGCGTGGTGGCGGGCGTGGGCGTGCCCCAGTTTACCGCGGTGCTGGAGACGGCCGCGGCCTGCCGCGAGAACGGCGTGCCGGCGATCGCGGATGGCGGCGTGCGCACCAGCGGGGACATCGTGAAGGCGATCGGCGCGGGGGCGGATGCGGTGATGGTCGGCAGCCTGCTTGCCGGGACGGACGAGGCGCCGGGCGAGACGTTCCTGTATCAAGGGCGGAGCTACAAATCCTACCGCGGCATGGGCAGCATCGGCGCGATGGCGCGGGGCTCGGCGGACCGGTATTTCCAGCAGGAGATCAAGGACACGCTGAAGCTGGTGCCGGAGGGGATCGAGGGCCGGGTCGGCTACAAGGGCCCCGTCGCGGCGGTGGTGCACCAGCTGGTCGGCGGGCTGCGCGCCGGCATGGGCTATACCGGCAGCTCTACCGTGGACGAGCTGCAAACCAAGACGCGGTTCCGCCGCATCACCGGCGCCGGCCTGCGGGAGAGCCACGTGCACGACGTGGCGATCACGCGGGAGGCGCCGAACTATCGGCAGGAGGGATAGGTCAGGATGTCTCGCGCGTAAGCATTTACTTTGTTTGACAGTGTGCGTGCTTAGATGAAGCAAGAGGGTCACGAAGGACGAGAAGGACGTGAAGGAAGAGGAGAAGATGCAGGATTACCCCTCGAGGTTCGGTCGCTGACGAAGACGATTGTGGATGCCGGGCTCCAGGTTCATCGAACTCTTGGTCCGGGACTGCTGGAAACCGTCTATGAGCAGTGCCTGACGTATGAACTCAAGCTTCGTAGCATCGAAGTTCAGCGTCAGGTAACGCTACCAGTCGTCTATGGGGGGCTTCGCCTCGACGCCGGTTATCGTCTCGACATTCTGGCCGCAGGCCAGGTCGTCATCGAAGTCAAATCGACCGAGGTATTGACGCGCCTGCATCAGGCACAGCTTCTAACGTATCTCAAGCTTTCCGGCTGCCAGGTTGGGTTCCTCATGAACTTCAACGTCGTGCTATTTCGCGACGGCTTGAAACGTCTGCTACTTTAATGGTTTTCTTCTCGTCCTTCTCTTCCTCCCCTTCCTTCGTGACCACGCTTGCTTTTTTCGGCTCCGACCAAATCAGCCAGAGGTGAACCATCCCCCGTCCACGTCACGTCACCAAACCCCAATGACGCCCGCCGCCCGGCTGGCCGGCGCTATCGATCTGCTGACCGAGGTGGACACCTACCCGCGCCGCCCCGCAGACGCCGTCGCCAACGACTTCTTCCGCGCGCGCCGCTTTATCGGCTCAGGCGACCGCCGTGCCGTGTCCGAACGGGCCTGGCGCGTGCTGCGGACCCGGCGCCGGCTGGCCTGGTGGCTGGAGCGGGCCGGCACGGCGCCTACGCCCCGCATGCTGGTTGCCGCCTCCCTG
>CAXSEK010000053.1:0-10327 GCA_964235625.1 uncultured Acetobacteraceae bacterium | reverse complement strand
TGCACCCGATGCAGGAGGCGTTCCGCGAGCACCACGCCCTGCAATGCGGCTTCTGCACGCCGGGCATGGTGATGAGCGCCATCGACCTGGTGAAGATGCATCCACAAGGCATGACGGAAGACGAGATACGCCACGGGCTCGAAGGCAATCTCTGCCGCTGCACTGGCTACCACAACATCGTCAAGGCGATCGACGCCGCGCAGAAGATCATGCACCCGATGGCGCTGGCCGCGGAGTAGGGACGAAGCGCTCGACCGACCTTGGAGAGATAAGACAATGTACGATTTCGCTTACCACAAGCCGGCCTCCGTGGCGGAAGCCGCCACGATGCTGGGCGCCGACATGGAAGCCAAGGCGCTTGCCGGCGGCCAGACTTTCATTCCCGTGCTCAAGCAGCGCCTGAATAAGCCGTCCGCCATCATCGACCTGCATAGCCTCGATCTGGTCGGCATCACCGCGGCTGCGGACAAGATCACGATTGGCGCGATGACCACGCATGGCGCGATCATGGCAGACCCCAGCATCCAGCAGCGTATCCCTGGCCTAGCCAAGATGGCGGGCTGGATCGGTGACACCCAGGTGCGCCACCGCGGCACGATGGGTGGCTCACTGGCCAATAACGACCCGTCCTCCTGCTATCCGGCGGCAGCCCTCGCGATCGGCGCCACCATCGTCACCGACCAGCGCCGCATCCCCATCGACGAGTATTTCCAGGGAATGTTCACGACTGCCCTGGCGCCCGAGGAGCTGATCACCGCGATCGAGTTCCCGATCCCGGAGAAGAGCAACTACGAGAAGTTCCGCAACCCCGCCTCGCGCTACGCCATGGTCGGCGTGTTCGTCGCCCGCGGCCCAGCGGGCGTTCGCGTGGCGATCACTGGCGCCGCGCAGGACGGCGTGTTCCGCCACACGGCGATGGAACAGGCGCTCACCGCGAATTGGTCGCCCGACGCCATCAAGGATATCAAGACGCCCGCGGACGGCTTGAACAGCGATATCCATGCCTCTGCAGATTACCGCGCCCACCTGATCGGCGTGATGGCCAGACGCGCCGTCGCAGGAGCCTGATCCATGTCGGACACGCTCCCCGTTCACGTCGTCGCCGAGTGCCGGGCCAAGCCGGGGCAGGAGGACGCGCTACGCGAGGTCCTGCACGCCGCCGTATCGCCCTCCCGGGGTGATACCGGCGTGCTGTCCTACGTCCTGAACGAGGACACCAAGCAGCCTGGCCACTTCTTCTTCGTCGAGCATTACGCGAGCCGGGATGCACTCACGCGCCATATGCAACAACCGCACTTCAAGGCGCTGGTTGCAGGATCCAAGGGCCTTATCGCCGGCGAGTTCGCGATGGCGATCGTCCGCCCGGTCGGCTGACCCGGCGTGGCTTTACGATTGGCCCCGACTCGTCACCTCGTGCTTCGCCCCCGCCCGTCTTTCACGGGAGAGGGCGCGTAAAATTGCCTTCACCCATGAGCTCGTCCATCGCGCCCGTCGTCGTGATCGGCGGCGGCATCATCGGCATTTGCTGTGCGATCGAACTGCTCCGCGATGGCCACGCCGTCACCCTCCTGGAACCGGAGACACCCGGCGGCCCGCACCAGGCCAGTTTCGGCAACGGTGCCTGGTTCAGCCCCGCCTCGGTCGTCCCCACGTCGCTTCCCGGAACCTGGAAGAAAGTACCGGGGTACCTGCGCGACCCCCTCGGCCCGCTCTCGATCCGATGGCGCTATCTGCCGCGTCTGCTGCCCTGGCTGGTCCGCTACATTCGGGCTGGTGCCACCGTCGCCCGCGTCGAGGCGACCGCGCGTGCCCTCCGCGCCCTCATAAGTGACGCGCCTGAGCGGCACCGCCGCCTGGCAACGGAGGCAGGCGCCTCGCACCTCGTAGCCCGCCAGGGCTTGCTCTACGTCTTCCCGTCGCGCGCCGACTTCGAGGCCGAGGCGCTCGCCTGGCGCCTGCGCCGGGACAACGGTGTGCGCTGGCTGGAGCTGTCCGAGGATGAGCTTCGCCAGCAGGAGCCGGCCCTCGACCGCCGCTACACCTTCGGCGTGCTGGTGCAAGACGGAGCCCACTGTCTCGACCCTGGCGGCTACGTCGCCGCACTGGCCGCCTATGCCGAAACGCTTGGCCTTCAGCGTCGGGTCGCCAATGCGACCGGCTTCCGGATCGTGGCCGGCCGCCTGCAAGCCGTCCAGACCACCGCTGGCGAGATCCCGGCCGCCAAGGCCGTGATCGCCGCCGGCGCCCGATCCGCCCCGCTCGCCACCGTCGCGGGCGACCGCGTGCCGCTCGAGACCGAACGCGGCTACCACGTCGCGATCACCGCTCCGGAGGCGACGCCCCGCCACCCCGTGATGCCGAGCGATGGCAAGATGGCCAACACCGTGACCGCCGGGGCGCTCCGTATCGCCGGGCAGATCGAATTGGCTGGGCTGGACGCACCCCCGGACTGGCGCCGTGCCAGCATTTTGCGGGAGTTCGCTCTACGGACCTACCCAGGACTGCCGCGTGACCTTCCGGACGACCGGTTTTCCGTATGGATGGGCCACCGACCCTCGATCGCCGACGGCTTGCCGGTGATCGGCCCGGCCTCGCGCTGCACCGACATAATCCATGCCTTTGGGCATGGCCATATCGGCCTCGCTTCGGCACCCCTGACGGGACGATTGGTCGCGGACCTCCTGATCGGCCGGCCCCCCGTGATCGACGCCGCGCCCTACCGGCCGGCGCGTTTCAGGTGAACGACATCCGCGGCGGCGATCGGCCGGGCCACGGCCGGCCGGCCGGCATACATCGTGTAGCCCCGCCATATGACCCGCCGCGTCCGGTAGCTCGCCACCATGACAGCCAGCGACATGAACTCCCGTAGCGGCAGCAAAAGCAGGGGCGCCCGCACGGCACGTCCGTGGTCGTGGTCGCGCACCATCGGTCGTAGACTACGGTCGATCGCGCGCGCAGCAACGGCACGAGCCGTCCAGGCTACACAGATCAGCAGCGCAGCCCATGCGCTGAACCCTGAAATCGCGAACGCGACGATGGCCAGGACGATGGGATGTTGCAGCATCGAAGCTGCGTAGCCCATCGGCGCCTGCGCACGGATCGTCCGTGCCCAGCGCAACTCGTGCTCGAAACCTGCCAAAAGCGTCGTTTCCGCAACCGTCGTCGCCGGCAACGTGACGGCCAAGCCGACCGCGAGCCCCTGCGCCCGCACTAGCCCGCCCAGCACGGCGTCATCGGCCAGGTAATCGACCAGTGCATTGAGTCCGCCAACACGGGTCAGGACACTCCGGTGGATGGCCATCGTGACACCCAGGCAGTCCTGCCGACCAAGCGCCCGTCCAAGCAGCACGCTCGGCAGGAAGCCGTATGTGATCTGACTGGCGGCGAGCCGCTCGGGCAGGCGTTCGGCTGCCGGCAGCCCGACCGAAAGCGTCGTGACCAGACCCACGCCCGGCAAGGCGAGTGCCGCCACCACGTGATGCAGGTAATCCGGTGCGACGTGCAAGTCACTGTCGGCGATGACCAGCACGTCGTGCCGTGCTATGCCGAGCATGTTGATCAGGTTTGAAACCTTGCGGTTGCAGCCGTGCTGCCGGTCGCACACGACGAGGTCGATCTCGACATGCGGGAACCGCCGCCGCAAGCCGGCTACCACCGCGACGGCTGGGTCGAGCGCATGGCAGACGCCGAATACGATTTGAAAATCGGCGTAGTCCTGTGTGCAAAACGTCGCCAGCGCCTCTTCCAGCAATGGCTCGCTGCCATGCAAGGGCTTGAGGACGGTGACGGGCGGGAATGGCCCGCAAGCGGGGGCCGAGCGGGAAGCGAACCGGCGGACCATGGCGGCACCGGCCAGCGACTGGACGATACCCGCGCCCGCCGCAACCGCAGCCAGGATAGACAGCCAGCCAGGCGTGCTCCCAACCATGCCGAGGGGTGTGCCGCAACCCCTGTACGCCGCCAAGCGTTATCTTAAGTTGCTTGCCGGCCGGGCTACCGTCCAGCCCCTTGATTTGACTTGCCGCCCTCGCCTCCCAATCTGCGCAGTGGCCAAAAGGGACCTGCCCGCATGACCCGACAGCTCCGCCTCGGCGCCTTCATGCGCCCCGTCAGTATCCACACCGCGTGGTGGCGTTATCCCGGCGCCTGGCCGGACGCGAACTTCAACTTCGCGCACCTCAAGCACTTCGCCCAAACCCTGGAGCGCGGCCGGTTCGACGCCTTTTTCATGGCCGACCACCTTGCCGTGCTGAACATGCCGATGGGCGCGCTAAAACGTAGCGCCACCGTCACGTCGTTCGATCCATTGACCTTGCTGCCGGCGCTGGCGGTGGTGACGGAGCGGCTCGGCCTTATCGCCACCGCCTCCACCACCTTCGAGCAACCCTACATCATCGCCCGCAAATTCGCCTCGCTCGACCATCTTAGCAACGGTCGCGCCGGCTGGAACATCGTCACCACCTCGAACCCCGATGCCGCGCTCAATTTCGGCATGGACGACCAGATGGAACACGACGAGCGCTACCGCCGCGCTCGCGAGTTCTACGACGTGGTGACTGGGCTATGGGACAGCTGGGAAGACGACGCCTTCATCCGCGACACGGGCAGCGGCGTGTTCTTCGATCCCGCCAAGATGCATGTGCTGAACCACAAAGGGCCTTACCTTTCGGTGCGCGGCCCGCTGAACGTGGCCCGCTCGCCCCAGGGCTGGCCGGTGATCGTGCAGGCTGGTGCCTCCGAAGCCGGACGGCAACTCGCGGCGGAGACGGCCGAGGTCGTGTTCGCCAGCTTCACGACCATGGCCGACGGACAGCGCTACACCGCCGACGTGAAGGGCCGGATGGCCAGGCTTGGCCGCAACCCGGACCACATGAAGATCCTGCCGGGCGTGCTCGCCATCGTAGGCGACACGCAGGCCGAGGCGGCCGAGAAGCACTCGCTTCTGGACAGCCTCGTCCACATCGACAGCGCGTTGCCGAACCTGTCCTTGCGGCTCGGCGTCGATGCCTCCGGTTTCGACCTCGACGCGCCGCTGCCGCCGATGCCGCAGACCAACGCCGGCCAGAGCGGCCAGAAAGCGATGATTGAGCTCGCCGCACGCGAAAGCCTGACCGTCCGCCAGCTCGCCCAGCGGGTCGGCGGCTATGGCGGCTTGTCGATGGTGGGAACGGCCAAGACCATCGCCGACCAGATGGAGGCGTGGCTGACCGGCGAGGCCTGCGACGGCTTCAACCTGATGTTCCCGTTCCTGCCGGCCGGCCTGGACGACTTTGTGGCCAAGGTCATCCCCGAACTGCAACGCCGCGGCCTGTTCCGCCGCGAATACGAGGGGGTGACGCTGCGGGAGAACCTCGGTTTACCCCGCCCGGCGAACCGCTACGCCGAGCAGCGCCGCGCCGCGGAGTAGCTGGCAGGCGCGGCGGACAGGGTGGGATTCGAACCCACGGAGGCTTGCACCTCGGCGGTTTTCAAGACCGCTGCCTTAAACCGCTCGGCCACCTGTCCCTCCAGAGGCGATTGAAGGGTTTCGCGGTGACGCGCAACCCTTTATTCAACCCGGTGTCACGTCCAGACAGGTCACCATGTCGCGCAGTTCACTCGCCCTCGCTGCCGCCAGCAGCCTGCTATGCCTGCCCGTCCTGGCGGCAACCCCGCAGCAAGATACGGCCAACATCGTGACGCTGCAGGTGGAGAACGACGCGGTCTCGACCCTGCGCGGTACATCCGACCAGTATTACACCAGCGGCCTGCGCCTCGGCTGGACGTCCGGCACCAACCAGGTGCCGACCTTCCTGCAGACCGCGGCAAACCAGGTCTGGGGCGATGGCGTGCAGCGGGTCAGCCTCGACCTGACCCAATCGATCTTCACGCCGCGCGACACCCAGTCCTACAACCCGCCCTTGCGTGACCGGCCGTATGCCGCCGTGCTCGGTGTCACCGGCTCGATCATCCACGACACCGGGGACGCGCGGACCGTGCTCGGCGTCGAGTTGGGCGTGATCGGACCGGCTGCCGGCGGCAAGACCATCCAGAATGGCTTCCACGACGTCATTGGTGACACGCCCAACAAGGGCTGGGGCACCGGCTTGAAGAACGAGCCGATCTTCGAAATCACGGAGCAGCGCACGTGGCGCATATCACTCGGCAGCACGCCGGTCCCGGTCGGCATCGGACAGGAGCTCGAGTTCGACGTGTTGCCGACCGCGCAGGTCGGGGTGGGATTGCTGCGCAACTACTTCCTGGGTGGCGGGGTTTTCCGCATGGGGCAGGGGCTGGATAGCGACTACGGCGTTTCTCGCATCCAGCCCGGCCTGAGTGGAACGGACGCCTACACCCCGACGCGCCCCTTCGCCTGGTACGTGTTCGCCGGGGCGAACGGCCAGGCTGTCGGGACCGACGTCACCCTGGACGGCAACAATTTCCGCAGCAGCCGCCACGTCGGAACCAAGTGGGACGTGGGCGAGCTGGAGGCGGGGGCGGCCGTCATCCTCTACGGGGTCCGGATAACCTATTCGCAAACCTTCCAGACCCAGGAATTCCGCACCCAAAAGGGTGGCCTGTTCAATTTCGGCTCCCTCGCCGCCTCCGTGCGCTTTTGATGCATCGCCGGGCACTCGTGTCGGGACTGGCCGCGATCCCCTTTGCCGCGCAGGCGCAGGACAGCTTCGGTAATTTCCTGGCCGGCATGCGGCTGGACGCGCGCCGCGCTGGCATCCGTGACGCCACGCTGGACGCGGCCTTCGCCGGTATCGCTCCCAACCAGAAGGTGATCGACGCGGATCGCAAGCAGCCTGAGTTCACCATGACTTGGGCGCGCTACCGGTCGTTCACGATGTCGGACAAGCGCATCGCCCGCGGGCGGGACGCCTATGCCGCCAACCGTGCCTTGTTCAAATCCGTTGCTGACCGCTACCGGGTAGACGTCCAACCGATCGCCGGCATTTGGGGGCTAGAGAGCAATTTCGGCACCGATACCGGAAGCTACAATGTGGTCGAGGCGCTCGCGACCCTGGCGTGGGAGGGGCGGCGAGCCTCGTTCTTCCGGGCGCAGCTGATCAGCGCGCTGAAGATCCTAGACCACGGCGACGTGCTGCCCAGCCGCATGCTCGGCTCCTACGCCGGCGCCATGGGTCAGCCGCAGTTCATGCCCGACTCATACCTGCGCTACGCCGTTGATTTCGAAGGCCACGGCCGGCGGGACATCTGGGATAGCCGGGGGGATGTCCTGGGGTCGATTGCCAACTACCTTGCCATGTCCGGGTGGCGCTATGGCGAGCCGACAGTGCAGCCGGTGCAAGTCCCGCCGCAGTTGGACGCAAGCTCGGTTGGCCGCGAGGTCCGCCACTCGCTGGGCGAGTGGCAACGGATCGGTGTGCGGCGCGAGGACGGCAGCGCGTTCAGCCGCCCCGACCCGGTCGGCGCCGTGGTTATGCCGGACGGGACCGGCGGGCCCGCCTACATGGTCTACGCCAACTTCACCGCGATCCGCCACTACAACCCGTCCGACTTCTATGCGCTTGCGGTGAGCCTGCTGGGCGACATGGTGACGTGATGCGCCGGGCGGCCATGGCGTTGGCCGTGATCCTGGCCCTGTCGGGCTGCTTGCCGTTCGGCGACCGAACGCCGCAGGCGCCCACGCCGGCCCATTACACGCTCGGAAACGCCTACCAGCTGGGCGGTGTCTGGTACTATCCGAAGGACCAGACGGAGTACGATGCGTCCGGCCTGGCCGCCGTGATACCCGGCGCGGCGGGGCTGACGGCAGATGGCGAACGGTCCGACTCCGCTGCTCTTGCTGGGTCCCACCACACGCTGCAGCTTCCCGCGATCGCTCGCGTGACGAACCTGGAGAATGGCAGGCAGGTGCTGGTGCGGCTGAACGATCGTGGGCCCGACAATCCCGGCCGCTTGCTCGGACTGACCCGGCACGCGGCCGACTTGCTCGGCGCACGCGATGGAACACAGATCCGGGTCGAACTCGACCCGGCAATGACGCGTGCCCTGACTGATCAGGTGGGTGGCGGTCCCAAGCTGGAGCTCGCCGCCGCCCCGCGCAGCAGCGTGGTGGCCGAATCTCTAGCCCCGCCGCCCGGCATCGGCCTGTCCAGTCGCGGGCGGAGCGTGCCGGCAGTTGCGACATTCGCCGCCACCAGCGCGCCAGCTGTTCTGGTGCCGGACCGCCTGCCCGATCAGGTCAGTCAGGCCAACCCAGCCCCTGGGAGCATCTTCCTGCGCGCCAGCGAGTTCGGCCGGATCGACTATGCTAACAGAGTTGCCGCGCAGCTGACCGGTCTCAATCCCATCGTCGAGCATGTCCACGATGGTCGCAGCACGCGCTACCGCGTACGCGCAGGCCCGTTCCAGACAGTCACCGCGGCCGACGCGGCGCTGGACCAGGCGCGGCGCGCAGGGGTAATCGACTCGCATCTGGTGGTGGAATAGGAACGTCCCGGCATGAACAACATCCTCTCGCGGCGAGTCGTGTTGGGCAGCGCCGCAGCCCTCTCGATTACACCGGCCTTGGCGCAACGCCGCCCGGCCCACACCGGCCATGGCAAGCCTGCAGACCCGATGCCGACCGGCGCGCCCGGTGCGACGCCGCTTGGCCCGATCGACACCGCCGCGAGATACGCCTTCATCATGGACTTCAACACCGGCGCCTCCCTACTCGACAAGGAGGCCGACGTGCAGCAGCCGCCATCGTCCATGACCAAGCTGATGACCGCCTACATTGTCTACGGCATGCTCAAGATTGGCCGCCTGCAACTGACCCAGATGCTGCCCGTCAGCGACAAGGCCTGGCGGATGCAGGGCTCCAAGATGTTCGTCCCGCAGGGTGGCAGCGTCAGCGTTGAGGACCTGATCCGCGGCATGATCATCCAGTCGGGCAACGATGCCTGCATCGTGCTCGCGGAGGCGATCGCCGGGTCCGAGGACCAGTTTGCCGAGATGATGAACGCGAAGGCGAAAGAACTCGGGCTCACCAACACCCACTACGCCAACTGCACCGGTTGGCCGGACGCGACGCAGTATATGAGCTGCCGGGACATCGCGACCTTGGCATCGCGCATCATCAAGGACTTCCCCGAGTACTACAAATACGACAAGCAGACCTCGTTCAAATATAATGGTATTGAGCAGCAGAACCGTAACTCGCTGGTCCAGAAGGGTTTGGCGGACGGGTTGAAGACCGGCCACACCGAGGCTGGCGGTTACGGCCTGGTCGGCAGTGCGGACCGCCAGGGCCGGCGGGTGATCGTGGTCGTCAACGGGCTTATTTCGATGCACGCCCGCGCCGAGGAGAGCGAGCGGCTCCTGGAGTGGAGCTTCCGCGAGTTCGAGAATGTGACCTTGTTCGGCGCTGGCGACACGGTGGAGACGGTGAAGGTCTGGCTGGGCACGAAGCCGGCGGTTCCCCTGGTCGGCGGGCGGGACCTCGTGATCACCATGCCCAAGCAGTGGCGCGACACCGCGAAGATCGAGGTGCAGTACAACGCCCCGATCACCGCCCCGGTGGGCAAGGGGGATGTGATCGGCAAGCTGGTCGTAGGCGGCAAGGGTGTGCCCGACATGCAGGTTCCCCTCCTCGCAGGGGCGGACGTGCCACGCCAAGGCCTGCCTGGCCGAGCCGTCTCGGTGCTTAGCCATTACGTCCTCGGGAGCTGACGGGGATACGGGGCCGCGCCCTGTTTATAACGCTCGAAGGCGGGGAAGGGGCCGGCAAGTCTACCCAGGCTCGCCGACTGGCCGCTTGGCTGGCTGCCCAGGGGCACCCCGTGCTGCTCACCCGCGAACCCGGCGGTGCGCCCGGGGCCGAAACGCTCCGCAGCTTGCTGCTTTCCGGCCGGCATGAATGGTCGGCTCAGGGGGAGATGCTGCTGCATTTCGCCGCCCGGGCCGAGCATGTGGCACGAACGATCCGTCCAGCGCTAGCTGCGGCCTTGGTTGTCGTGTGTGACCGGTTTTACGACTCGACCATGGCCTATCAGGGATATGGGCAGGGGGCAGACCGCCGGCAAATCCAGGCCCTTATCGACCTCCTCGGACTCTCTCCGGACCTGACACTCGTCTTGGCAGTGCCCGATACGATCTCCGCCGCGCGTACGGCACAGCGGGGCCTCGCCCCAGACCGCTACGACCGGCTAGGGCCGGGCTTCCACGCCCGGGTCGCCGGCGGGTTCCAGTCTATTGCCGCGGCGGCACCGACCCGTTGCAGGCTGATCGACGCAACTGGTCCGGCTGACTATGTTTTTGAGCACATTAAGAGTGTCCTCCCTTCGCCGTTGGCCCATGCCGGGCGGGTTGTTTGTCGTGAAGAGATCCACCG
>CAXSEK010000052.1:0-10331 GCA_964235625.1 uncultured Acetobacteraceae bacterium | reverse complement strand
GCCATCGATCGGGTCCACCACCCAACGGAGCGCGCCGGACCGGGCGGCGCCGCCCTCCTCGCCCTGGAAACCATCCTCCGGGAAGGCGGCGAGCATCGCCTCGGATAGGAACCGCTCCACGGCGCCATCCGCTTCGGTCAGCCAGTCTTGCGCGCCTTTCAGCGTGCCGGCGCCGATGCCGGGCGGCGGTTGCATCGACACCGCCAGGTCCGACGCCTTCGCGCAGGCATCGAGTGCCACGTCGAAGCGGCGCTGAAGTGCGCTCACGGCTGGCCGCTGCCGCCCGCGGCGCCGTAGACCTGGCCGGTGGCGTAGCTGGCATCGCTTGCTGCAAGCTGGACGTAGATCGAGCCCAGCTCCGCCGGCTGGCCCGGGCGGCCCAGCGGCGTCATGCCGCCGAACGTCTCCAGCTTCGCCTGCGAGGCACCGCCGCACACCTGCAGCGGTGTCCAGATCGGGCCGGGTGCCACGCCGTTCACCCGGATGCCCTTCGGGCCGAGCTGCTTGGCGAGCGACTTCACGAAATTCATCGTCGCCGCCTTGGTCTGCGCGTAGTCATACAAATCGGGCGTCGGATCATACGCCTGCTCGGACGTGCTGGCGATGATGGCGGAGCCAGGCGGCATGTGCGGCAGCGCTGCCTTGATGATCCAGAACGGCGCGTAAATATTGGTCTTCATCGTCCAGTCGAACTGCTCGGTGGAGATGTCCAGCATCGAGTCGTGCGCCTGCTACCGCCCGGCATTGCTGACCAGGATATCCAGCCCGCCCAGGCCACGCACCGCCTGATCCACCAGGCTGACGCAGAACGCCTCGTCCCGCAGGTCTCCCGGGATGGCGAGCGCGTTGCGACCGGCCTCCTTCATCAGTGCGATCACCTCGCGAGCGTCCGGCTCCTCGTCCGGCAGGTAGTTGATCGCGACGTCCGCCCCCTCCCGCGCGAAGGCGATGGCAGCAGCGCGGCCCATGCCGGAATCGCCGCCGGTGATCAGCGCCTTGCGGCCCGCCAGCCGGCCAGACCCCTTGTAGCTGGTTTCGCCGTGATCCGGCCGCGGGTCCATCTTGCTCGCCAGACCGGGCCAGGGCTGGGATTGGCGCTTGAACGGTGGGCGCGGATACTTGGCTACGGGGTTGGACATCGGCTGCCCGGTCACCTGAGCGGCCACCGGCGTGGCCGGCGCCTGTGCCAAAGCGGGCGCGGCAGCCGCGGCGACGGCCAGGCCGATCCCGGCGCCACTCACGATGTGGCGGCGGGACAGGCTGTTGTTCTCGTTCTTATCCACATGCGTCTCCATACGGAAGTCGGGGGACGAACGGGATCGCCGCCGCTTCGTTGCACGCGGCCAGACACTGACGCTCCTTAGACGAACCGAAAATCCGCGTGTGCCAGGCTCGTGGCCGGGATGCCGCTCAGCGCAATGCTGTCGAGGGCATCGAGGATGATCACGCTGCCGCCGGTGGTCTGCGACGTATCTGCCTGGACCGCAGCGAGCGTCGGGAACTGGCTCTGGCTGGTGGTGGGGCCCCCCGCCAACCCCAGGAAGGCCGTAGGCATGGCGGTGAGGTTGAGCGTCTGAGTGTTGAGGTCGGCCAGCGACAGGCCGTCGGCGAGCTGGGTCTGCCCGGCGGTCACCGCGCTGGCCGGCGCGCTGCCGGTGTCGCCTGATAATAGCCACCGATCACGGCCGAGGGTGACGTCGTGGTCACGACAGCCGTGCTGCTCGACCTGAACCGTTTCGCCGTGCTGTCGTAGGCGTCGATGAACACCGTCTCGGTGCCCGTCGCGGAGCCGGCGACGTACTGCAACGTGGCCAACTGCGTGCTGAGCACGTAAACATACCTGTTGTCCGGCCCCGCGACGCCGCCGATCGAGAGATACCCGCCCGTCGCGCCCGTATCCTCGAACCCGTAACAGGCGACCCAATCACCCGCCGGCGGAGACGGACTTGATCAGCGACGCGGCACTGATCGACGCGGTCTCGGGGACCGAGACGTTCTGCGCCGTGACGGCCGCCGTGGTGCCGGCGGCGGTCGCAACGGGGGTGATGGTCGAGGTGGCGAGCGTGGGGACGAGGCGACGTCGAAGCCGGTGAAATCCGAGGGGAACCCCACAAAGCCGTCCGGTCTGCACGGCGGCGGCGGGGCTGTGCGGAACACGGGCGGCGGCGTTGGGGTCGCTCTACGTGATGGAGGGGTCGACGCTAAAGGGCCAGGTGATCGCGCGGGGGGTCACCGGGAAAGCCTGGGGCCGAATGGCGGGCTGGGCTATACCACGCCATACGGCGACCGAATGGGGCGGATGTGGCGGGCGCTGAAGACACATCTGCAAGCCGCGGCGGATACTGACGCGGATGGCGGCGAGGCGGTCGTCGCCGGGGCGGTGGACACGTTCGGTCTGCTCCACCGCCGGGCTGGCCAGCCCGGCGGTGGAGCAGACTGGCGGGTTAGGCTGCGCCGAAGCGCCCCCGCGAAGCCCCGGTCGGGTCCCGCGTCCGTCAGACGATCTTCACCGCCGCTTGCAGGGCCGTGGTCGCGAGATTGCTGAAGGTGACCTGGGACCCGTCGCCCAGCTGCAACACGGAGCCGGATGGGTTGCCCACGGCGGCAGCGACCTTGAAGCTGGCATAGCCGTGGATGTCCACGGCGTCGCCGGTGGCAAAGTTGTTGACCAGGATGTTTCCCGTGGCATTGGCCATGTTTTGCACGAACTCGAACGTGTTGGTGGTCTGCATGTTGCCGTTCAGCGTCACGTTGCCGGACGACGTGTCAACGTAGAACGTCTCCGGCCCGGCCCCAGACGCGATCGACGTGGCACCATAGCCGGCGAGCACGACCGTGCCATTCGCGGCCCCGGTGATGCTGTCGACCGAGCCGGTCTTCGACCCGTTGATGAAGTTGAGCGTGGCACTGCCGGTGAGCAGCACGTTGTCGATCCCCGAGGCACCGGCCGTGACCGTGCTCGGGCCACCGACCAACACCGCCTCGCTGCCATTGCTGATGAGGCTGTTCGACGTGCCGTTCATGACCACGATGTCCTGGCCGCCGAGACCGGTGATGAAGTTGCTCGTCCCGGCCAGGCCGAGCAGAACGTTGCCGCCGGCGCCGGTCGCCGCGAGCAAGGCGCCCGACGCATTGGTGTTGACGATGGAGCTGTTGGAGTTGTCGGCAGCGACCACGGTCGAGACGGCCGTCCCGCCGGTGAGGTAAACCCCGTCCTGCCCGCCCAGCGCCACCATGGCACCCGGGACCGAACTCATGCCCGTCAGCAGGCTACCCGCCGTGGCGAGGTCGAGCGCGAGGGCCGAAGTCAGCGGGCCACCGGCACCCGTGACCACCTGGCCGGGAAACGAGCCGACCGTCACTTGGCTCGTCAACGAGGCGAAGGCCGCCCCGAGGACCTGCTGCGCGAACGCCGTCTGGATGGACGTCGATGTGGGGAAGAAGGCGGGGGTGCCGGTGGATCCGGACACTGTTACAGCTGGCATGTCATGCTACTTTCATCAGGAGGCTCGGGAAGGGTTGGCCTCACGCCGCCAAGGCTTCTGGACGACGGGCAGGTGCGCTTGCCGCGAGCCGGTCGATCCGCAGCCGAATGGTTTCTAGGACGTAACCGCTCTCGACGTACGCGGCACAGTATTCGGCTGGCTTGGTGGCGGTTCCGGGATAGAGCACTTCGTAGCTGGCGGCGTTGTGGAACGACCCTCGGTTGTCGTCCTCCAGGTAGGTCTCCGAAGGCGCGCCCTCAGCCCAGATGACGTCATGGCTGTCGAGCTCGAGGTGGACGTAGTCCACCTGGCTCAGTCCCGTCTCGACGACGATGCTGGTGCCGTTCACCAGTGCCTGGGCCGGGATCAGCACCCCGTCCAGCAGCATGGCGTGGGCTGGAGAGACCAGGAGGTCCCGCTTCGGCTGGAACGGCGCCAACGCGCCCGCCGTGATGCGCACGGGGCGCACCCCGGGATTGCCGGCCAGGAAGCGCCCGGCATAAGACCGTATCCCGATCCAACGCAGGGCACGGCTGCCGCCCGACAGGGTGACGAGCCGGTCACCGATCACGAGGTCCTCCACCGCGCGCTCGCCCTGGTCCGTCAGCACTCGCGTCCCGCGGACATAGCAGGCGGGGATGCCGCCGACGGCATTCGTGTTCAGCACCAGGGACGTGCTGCCACCCACGTCGAGGAGGTGGAAGTAGCCACCGGTAAACGCACTGTCGGCCGCCAGCGGCACGATTGCGGTCGCGCCGGCGGCGGTCGTCAGGGTGAGGGCACCGGATGCATAACTGCCGCCGGTGAAGACGACCCCGTCGAAGACAATCGTGCTGGCCGTGCCGAAATTCGTGATCTGCTCGCCGATGTTCACATTCAAAGCACCGTTCGCCACCTCCAGCGTGCCGCTACCCATGCCGAAGTCGATCTGCGGCAGTGCGGCGACGGTGATACCGGCACCGAGCTTGAGCGTACTGCCGTCGCCGATCTGGAACGTGCTGAGTGCCGTGATCCCGGTCAGTGCGTCGACGGTGGCGGTTGCACCTCCTGTCACGACCACAGTCTCGATGACAGCCGCAGCGGTGATGTTGGTGAAGTCGACCACGGTCGCGGCACCCGTCACCGTGAGCGTACCCGCCGCGGTCGCCGTGATCGAGGTGCTGCCGGTTCCGCTGATCGTGCCATCCCCGGCCAGGAGGTAGGCCCCTGCTACCAGGGGATCGAGAAGCAGGCCGCCAGACGTCGATAATGCCATGTTCAGACTCCCCTAAGGACGGGGCAGACGTTACTCGATCAACTTAGGTTTGCCCGATTTTAAGCGGCCTAGGTGGATCGGCCACCCGGCTTAGGCTCGCCCGGCGTGCGTCGGTCGAAGCCATGGCCTTGCCTCCGTCAAGGTGCTGGCCGGAGCGGCTCGGCCTGGCCTCGCGGCAGAAAGTGCAGCATAGAAGCTGACAATCGGTCAACTAATCATGACAATACGCAACGACGGAGATCAGGCTTACGGGAATTCATCGTGCTATGCTCGGCTGATGATATCATCACCCCATCAACCCCGCCCGAGTGACATGCCATGCGCATCGTAGTGGCCGACCCGGCGAGCCTGGTGAGAAGCGGTTGCAGGCATATGCTGTGCAACGATTTTCCGGGGTGCGAAGCCTTGGAAGCGACAAGCTTGCCCGAGGTGATGAGGACCCTTCGATTGGCCGTCCCCGATGTGCTGATCATCGATCCCGGCATTGCCGGCTGCGATGGTGCGATATCGATGCATCAGCTTCGCCGGGAGAACCCGACGCTGCCGATCATCGTGCTGGCCAATGACTCGGTTCCGGTGGTGGTCACCACCTACCTGCGGCCAGGGACAGGCCGATCTGGGCTTCGCCGGCGCAGGATGCGGCCGTCCGTTTCGCTGACTGCGACGATGGTCAGCGCGGCCGATGGATCGACGACGTTGACGGCGCCATAGGATTGAACCGTTCCCAGCCGGTGATAGGGCTTGAGCAGGACTTCCACGCCGGGCAGGTTCAGGCGCAACAAGTCGTGCCCGCTGAACCCGGATATGAGCAGGATCTTGGTGTCCGGTGCCAGCACTAACACATCCTTCGCCAGACCGACGCCGTCGAGATCGCCCGGCAGCACGATATCGGTGAACAGGATGGTGAACGCCGGTCCCTCCTGCAACTCGGCCAGAGCCGCCGCCGCGCAAGCTGTCACCCGCCGTCACATGATTCGGAGCCCTGCCGTATCAGCGGCGTTGCCCGGCGCGATCGGCCGGCGGCATCGCGATGGCGCCGTACCAGACATGGTTGAGCGGCAGCAGCGGCGTGGCGAGAGCCCCGCCGGATAGCCCAGCCCGACCGCGCCGCCCCGCCAGGCGGCCGCGACCGCCGCGCTATAGGGCGTTCCTAAAGCCTCGGTCCGCGAGTGATAGTGTGCGAGGGCGCCGGACCAGCCGGGCTGGTCGCCACGCAGGCTGACCAGGAAGGACGCGGCATAGCACGCGTTGACCCCTGGATCGAACGCATCCTCAAGGGAGGCGAACGCGGTAGGGTGCCATTGCAGGTTGACTTGGAAGCACCCAACGTCGATCGAGCGGATGCCGGACAGCAACGGGCCCTGCACATGCGCGACCGCCTCCGCTTTCGTCGGGAAGCGCCGGCCCTGGCCCAGCGAGTCCACCGTCCAGGGCCAGCCCTGGTCCGTACCGGCCATGGACCCGCGCCCACCGCTCTTGACCTGCCCAATCGCCGCCAGCATCCGGATGGGAGTGCGGCTGCCTGCTCCACCGCAGCCGCCGCCGCCTCGCAGAGGGCGGTCCGTGCCGGGCTGAAGACTATGCTGTCGAACGCAACGAGAGACATGCCCGCCAGTGAGACGATATAGCCCAAATAGCCTAAGCCATCCCCCAATTTCGGTTTTGGGCAATGCCGTCGAAGACAAGCCAATGAAGTGACACGTCGCGAGGAATGAGGTATAGCCATCCTTGCGGCGGTTTCGACGAGGCCGCTTCACGGACATCGCGCTGCCGGGCGTTTATGCCTGCGGACAGGAAAGCCAGTCCATGCAAGCCTCGACTGACAGCAGTTTGGCGCCGCACCCGGGGCCGGTCAGCCCCGATGTGCAGAGGATTCAAGCCGAGCTGATCGCGCTCGGCGGTGGACCGGATCCATTCGCAGCCGCAGTCCAAGCGACGCGTATGCCGATGCTCATCACCAATCCACGGGAACCCGACAATCCCATCATCTTCGTCAACGATGCGTTCTGCCGCCTGACGGATTACTCCCGCGCGGAAATCCTCGGCCGCAACTGCCGTTTCCTGCAAGGCGCCAAGACGGATCCCGACACGATCGACCGCATGCGCACCGCGATCAAGGCGGGCGTGTCGATCGAGATCGACATCCAGAACCACAGGAAAAGCGGTGCGACATTCTGGAACCGCCTGCTGCTGGCGCCCGTCCACGACGCCCAGGGCGCACTGATCTACTTCTTCGCCAGCCAGTTCGATGTGACGCTCGAGCACGACCGCCTCGCCTTCCTGGAGACGCAGAACGAGCTCCTGGAACGCAAGGTGATCGAGCGGACGCGCGAGCTGCTCGAGTCCAACACGAAGCTGCTGGCGGAAGCGGCGGAGCGCCAGCGGGTCGAGGAGGCGCTGCGGCAATCACAGAAGATGGACGCGATCGGACAGCTGACCGGCGGGATCGCCCACGACTTCAACAACATGCTCCAGGGCGTCGCGAGCGGCATCGAGCTTGCCAAACGCCGCATCGCGTCGGGAGAGCCGCAAAAGGCGCAGGGTTTCCTCGATGCCGCACGTGACGCGGCGAGACGGGCAGCCGAGCTCACGCGGCGGTTGCTCGCCTTTGGCCGGAAGCAGGCCCTGCGCCCGAAGCCGGTCGTGCTGGACGACCTCGTGCAGGACCTGGCGAGCTTGATCCAGCAAACCGTCGGTCCGGCGATCGTTGTTGACCTGACATTGCAGGACGGGCGTTGGGCAGTGCGCTGCGACCCGAACCAACTGGAGAACGCCATCCTCAACCTGGCCATCAATGCGCGTGACGCCATGCTGCCGGCGGGCGGCCGGCTGCTGATCGAGACGGCCCACACGATCCTGGATGCGGCCGACACGAGCGGCTGGGACGAGGCCGCACCCGGCGAATACGTGCGGATCACCGTCGCCGACACGGGGGCCGGCATGGCGCCCGGCGTGCTGGCCCATGCGTTCGAGCCGTTCTTCACGACCAAGCCCGACGGGCAAGGCACCGGGCTCGGCCTCAGCCAAATCTACGGCTTCATGCACCAGTCGGCCGGGGTCGTGCGGCTGGAGAGCGATGTCGGGGCGGGGACCCGCGCGCACCTGCATTTGCCGCGCTATTTCGGCGAGGGGAAAGCTGGCCAGCACGCCGCGCGAGCCTCGCTACAGATTGCCGCGGAAGTGGCCGCAGGGGGCACGGTGCTGCTCGTGGAGGACGAACCCACCATCCGGGATCTGTCGGCCAGGGCGCTGCGGGAGATCGGCTACCAGGTGCTGGAAGCGACGAACGGCCATGAGGGCCTGATCGTGCTGCAGAGATCGCTGGACCGGCCCCGGGTCGATCTGCTCGTGACCGACGTGGGCTTGCCGGGCGGGCTCAACGGGCGGCAACTCGCCGAGGCGGCCCGTGCGCTGATGCCGTCGCTGCCGGTGCTGCTCATCACGGGGTATGCCGGCAACACGGATATCGGCACCGGCAACGCCCAGTTGGCAGCCGGCATGGAGGTCCTCAACAAGCCGTTCGAGCTGGACATCCTGGCCGAACGGGTGCGGATCCTGATCGCCAGCGGCGGAGCGCCGGGCTCCACCACGACATAGACCAAGAGTCGGTGCAGGCTGGAACCTGGTGTTCATGGGCTGTGACCGCGCTCACCAAACAATTTGTCAGCAAAGGTGCTAGACGATGAGCTACTACAGGATCGTGGGGACCGGCAGCCAGGTCTCCGAGCCCATGGAGAAGGTGGTGATCACGGCGTCCGAAGCCGCGTTCTTCAGTGCGGAATTCCGCCGGCTGTGCGGGCGGCACGGCACCGTCGATGTCTGGCGGAAGGACGGCCGGCGCATCAGCCCGCAGATGCTGGACAGCATGGTGCAGAAGGAGAAGCTGGAGGCGCCCCCGCTCAATTGAGCGGGGGGCCGCTGCGGGGCGTTAGACCTTCGCTCTGTCCAGCAGACGGCTGCGTACCGACGCGCAGAAAGAGGAGATCGCCAGGATGTTCGAACTGTCCTGGCTTATCGGGAAGATATAGTCCTCGGCTTCCATGTCGCGGGTGGTCGCAAGGAATGCCATCGACCATTCCGTGAAGAGCCGCTTGCGCGAATTGTGAAAACTCACGATCCTCACGTCGCTATGGCGCGTGTCGCACGAAATGCGGCCGATCAGGTCCTTGATGACGCGCGGCGGCCCCTCGATCACCTGGGAGTACATCGCCTTGTCGGTGACGAGGACGCCCGTGATGCCGAAATGCGGGTTCTCCCTGCGGCTGGTCCGCAGGATGAGTTCAATATCATCTTCGACCTGAGATGCACTCTTCGCCCGGGGAACCCTGCTGCAGTAGAGCAGCCGCAGGATCTCCTCACCGGGATCGCCTGTGTTGGAGTCAGGTGGGCTTGTCATGATCACGCTCCCGGCTACTGGTCTGGGCGCTTCTCCCCCGATCGCATAGGGAATACGGACGTGCTGGCGGCCATCGTGACCGTGCAGCAGAGTGTGCTGTCGGCCGGCGGCCTGGACCACTTCTTCCGCCCACGCTTTCATGCCCGCCCGACCGACCGGAGCGCGGCCGTGACGACCCGCCGGGCGGCGCGCTGATTGCCCAGGCGAGCCACTGACCCGTCAGAGCGTCGTCCGCATCTCAACCGTCCGCCCGGCCTCCGCGGCCTGCAAGCTCAGCGTGACCTCGGTCACGTGCAACGCGAGTTGGGGCCCGACCAGCGCCGCGGCACCCTGTTCGATCTGGGCAGCGAGCTGGGCCGGGCCGCGGCTGAAATCCATCTGGTGGCCGCCCGCGATGGTTGGCGTCTGCCGGGTGAAGCGCACCGGCAAGCGCCTGGACAGCAACAGCTTCGGTGCCCACTTGGCCGCCTTCATCTCGAGCTTGCGGGCGAGCCGGTTGCCGAAGCGCATCCCGGTGGCGGTGAAGCGAAGGTGGGCGTGATAGTCCCAGACGTCCGGGATGGTCGCAACGCCGCTATCGCCGATCACCCGAAGCGAACGGTCGATCGGGGCGATGATGCTGCTGGTCAGGCGCGCCACGATGCCGCCATCGAACTCCAGCAGGCCCATCGAGATGTCGGGTGCGGTGATCCGGCTGTCGAACTCCGCGCCACGCTCCGGCACCAGCAGGCTGTTCCAGGCCGTGACGCGCCGGACCGGCCCGAACAACCGGACAAGCGGCGTGATCTGGTAGCCCGCGTGCTCAATCGTGCATCCGACCTCGAACTCGTCTTGAGCCGGCCAGGGTGCACCGGACCGGCTGCGCCAGTTGGCGTAGTCGAGCCTGTGCACCATGCCGTCATCCATCTCCGCGTGGGCCAGCATCACGCGGCCGAGCCGGCCTTGCGCGATCGCCGCCTGCAACGCCGTCACGACGTCGCTGAGATGATTGCAAGGTGCGGCTGCCAAGCCGAGCCCCCGGCTCTGCGCCGCTGCGACCAACGCCGCCGCCTCCGCCATGGTCATGCCGAGCGGTTTTTCCGAATACACGTGCCGACCGGCCTCGAGCGCCTGCAAGCTGACCTCGAAATGGTTGCGCGGATTGGTGAGGTTGACGACCATCCGGACCTGCTCGTCGGCGAGCAACGCCGCCATC
>CAXSEK010000051.1:0-10406 GCA_964235625.1 uncultured Acetobacteraceae bacterium | reverse complement strand
CGCTGGACGTCTCGGTGCAGGCGGAGGTGCTGAACCTGCTTGCCTCGCTGCAGCGCGACCGCGCCCTTACGATGGTGCTGGTCAGCCACAATCTGGCGGTTGTGGCGCATCTGTGCCCGATGATCGGCGTAATGCAAACAGGGCGGTTGGTGGAGACGATATCCGCTGAAAGATTGCGCCACCGGGTCATCAAGCATCCACATACGCTTGCGTTGTTCGATCTTTTTATCGATAAAGCTTGAGGGGTTTGCTGCAATGCGATGGTATCGATACTGAGTACGCAAGACGTCTCGCGAGTTGAGGCATGTGCCGGCGGATTCGAGGGGAATTGTGCGGGTGACCGGTGGCTCCACTGGGATGAGTGATCGTTTCGTGCTGGCCGTGCATGGCGGCGCGGGGACGCTCGCCCCCGAGTTGATGACGCCTGGGGTGGAGCAGACGCTGCATGGCGGTTTGCGGACGGCGCTGTGTGCCGGGTACCGGATCCTGGCCGCGGGTGGGCCGGCGCTCGAGGCGGTGGCGGCTTCGGTCGCAGCGCTCGAGGACAATCCGAATTTCAATGCGGGGCATGGCTCCGTCTTCAATGCCGCCGGCCGGCAGGAGATGGATGCGGCGATCATGGACGGGCGCACCCGCATGGCCGGCGCGGTGGCGGGGATTTGCGGGCCGCGCAACCCCGTGCTCGCCGCCAAGCTGGTGATGGAGCGCTCGCCGCACGTGGTCCTGATCGGGGAGGGGGCGCACCACTTCCTGCACGAGATGGGCTGCACGTTCGAGGAGGACGAGTATTTCCAGACCGAGCGGCGTTGGCGGGCGCTGCAGGACAAGCTGAACGGCCAGCGCGCAGGCAACATCGCCCCGCTGGACGATGCCGATCGCCACGGCACCGTCGGCGCCGTGGCGATGGACCGGGCGGGTGGCTTGGCAGCGGCCACCTCAACCGGCGGCATCACGGCCAAGTTGCCTGGCCGCCTGGGGGACAGCCCCATGTTCGGCGCCGGGACCTGGGCCTCCGACCACTGCGCCATCTCGGCGACGGGGGATGGCGAGCATTTCATCCGCGTCGGCGTCGGGCACGAGGTCTGCGCGCGCCTGCGCTTCGCCGGGCAGAGCTTGGCCGAGGCAACCGACGCGGTGACCGCCGAGGTCGGCGTGCGGGGCGGGTCCGGCGGCCTGATTGCGGTGGATGCCGCGGGACAGGTCGCGATGCCGTTCAACGCGCGTGGCATGTATCGCGGCACGGTGGACGCGACGGGGGTGGGATATACGGCGATTTACCGGGACTTGCCCCGCCGGCTGGATATCGGTGGCGAGGGCCGGGCCGGCTGAGCCTCGTAGGCGCCTCACTCTTGTAAGAGGAGGGAGCCGGCGCTAGGTCCGGCGCCTGCGTTGATTGTGCGGACGGAAGGATCGGGTGCGATGGCCTATCGGGTAGCGGTCGTGGGTGCAACGGGAGCGGTCGGGCGCGAGATCCTGAAGACCCTCGCGGAGCGTAACTTCCCGGTCAGCGACATCGCCGCCCTCGCCTCCGGCCGGTCCGTCGGCCAGGACGTCTCATTCGGCGACAAGCGCGTGCTCAAGATCCAGGCGCTCGACAAGTTTGACTTCAAGGGCTGGGACATCGGGCTGTTCAGCCCAGGTGCCGCCGTGTCCGCGATCCATGCTCCGCGCGCGGCCGAGGCCGGATGCATCGTGATCGACAATACGAGCCAGTTCCGCATGGAGCCGGACGTGCCGCTGGTGGTGCCGGAGGTGAACCCCGAGGCGCTCGGGCGCATTCGCCGCGGCATTATCGCCAACCCGAACTGCTCCACGATCCAGATGGTGGTGGCGCTGAAGCCGTTACACGACAAGTTCCAGATCCGCCGGGTGGTGGTCGCGACCTACCAGTCGGTGTCCGGCGCCGGCAAGGAGGGCATGGACGAGTTGTGGGTGCAGAGCCGCGGCACCTTCGTGCACGACACGCCCACGGCGCAGGTGTTCACCAAGCCGATCGCCTTCAACTGCATTCCCCATATCGACACGTTCATGGATGACGGGTCGACCAAGGAGGAGTGGAAGATGGTGGTCGAGACCCGCAAGATCCTCGATCCGGACATCAAGGTGCATGCGACTTGTGTGCGCGTGCCGGTGTTCGTCGGCCATTCCGAGTCGATCAACGTCGAGTTCGAGCAGCCGGTGACCCCCGCCGAGGCCCGCGCCATCCTGCGCAGCGCACCCGGCGTCCACGTGGTCGACAGCCGGGACGATGGCGGCTACGCGACCGCGCTCGACTGCGCCGGCGAGGACGAGGTGTATGTCAGCCGCATCCGCCGCGACCCGACAGTGCCGAACGGGCTGGCGTTCTGGTGCGTGTCCGACAACCTGCGCAAGGGTGCCGCGCTGAACGCGGTGCAGATCGCCGAGGTCCTGGTGGCGCGGAGGCTGCTGACCAAGGCCGCCTAGCCTGTGGATGCCTGGTTTTGGCTGGCCATCGCCGGGCTCTTCGAGGTCGTTTGGGTCGTGCTGCTGAAGCAGACGGACGGGTTCCGGGTGCTGGGCTGGACGGTCGCAACGTTCGCCGCGATGGGGGTCAGTTTCGGTGCCATGTCCCAGTCGCTCCGCGTGCTACCGATGGGCACTGTCTATGCCGTCTGGACGGGGATCGGCGCGGCCGGTGGACTGGTCTGGGGCATTGCGGTCGAAGGTGAGCCGGCCGGGCTGGTGCGGGTCGGCTGCGTGCTGCTGATCCTGGCGGGGGTCGCGGGGTTAAAGCTGGGCGGCTGACTGACGCTGGCGAGCCCGTGAGCACCGGCGCGGCCGGTCCCTCACCTGTCCTCTCCCAGAAAGGGAGAGGAAAAGGGCTAGAGAGAGGAGGTTAACGCTTCCACCAACCCCGCTTTTTCTCCGTCGCTGGCGTGCTGCCAATCAGCGTGGGCGGTGCTACCGGTACGCTGACTGGCTCGATTCCCGTCGTTGGCTCGGGGTCGGCGGCATGGCCGTTCAGCAGAGACGGGGCTGCTTCTAGGATGACGGGCGATGCTTCGGCTTCGCTCGCCGGTTCCGGAGTCGGCTCGGCCGCGTCCGACTCGAAATGGTGCACCGGCTCGGGCTCGGGCTGGTGGTCCGCGACCGGCTCGGCCTGCAGGATCACCGCCGGGTCGTTTGGCGGGACAGTTTCCGCCGGCACCGTCGCTTCGGCGGCTTCGGCTTCCTGCTCCGGCCGAGTTGGTGTGGGGAGAACCGGCGCGGGTTTGGACATCGCCGCGCGCTCCTCGGTCTCGTCCATGATGTCGAAGATGTCGAAGGCCTGGCCGCCGAACGGGTCGGCGGGGGTCGGGCCGGTATAGGTGTAGGCTGGTGCCGGCGGGGGGGCATCAAACGATGATGCCTGCTCCGTCCCGGCTTCGGCTTGCGGGGCCTCCCCCTCACCGGGCTCCCGGCGGCGGCGCCGGCCACCACGGCGGCCGCGTCTGCGTCCGCGGCCGTCATCCTCACCAGCGGCTTCCGCGGCTGCGGCGTCCTCGGCAGGCGCCTCGGCATCCGGCATGTCCGTGGCGGGCTCGACCGAGTCGGCCATCACCGGAGCGATTTCCGGCTGGTCCAGCGCGGCCGGGTCAACGGCCGGCAAAGCAGACCCATCCTCGCGACGGCCGCCGCGGCGGCGGCGGCGGCGCTTGCGGCTGCGGTTGTCGGCTTCCTCCGCCGTCTCGCCGGGCATGGCACCCGGATCGGCGGCGAGGGTGTCCTCGGCCTCGGCCTCCTCCTCGGTATCGGCCTCCTCCTCCGCGAGGTCGTCTTCTTCTGGGGTCGCGGTCAAGGTCGGCATCGGCGGCGGCAGGTAGGGCAAATCCGCCGATTGCGCCCGCACCCGCTCGATCCGGGTTTGCGGCGGCAACAGGCTCTCATCGGCAGCGAACGCCACCTCCATGCCGTAGCGGGCCTCGATCTCGGCCAGCCGGACCCGCTTGTTGTTCAGCACATACAGCGCCACTGCACCGGCGACGTATACCACGATGGCTGCGGCGCGGCGCTTGGCGCCTTCCTCCTCCACGGCGCGCAGCACGGCCAGCGCCGCCGTCTCCGTCGTGCGGACATGACCGGTGCCACCGCAATACGGGCAGGTGGTGAAGCTCGTTTCCGCCAGAGACGGCCGCAACCGCTGCCGGCTCAGCTCCAGCAAGCCGAAATGGCTGATCGAGCCCAGCTGGATCCGCGCCCGGTCATCCCGCAGCGCGTCCTTCATGCGCTTCTCGACGGCCGCGTTGTTGCGGCGGCTCTCCATGTCGATGAAGTCGATTACAATCAGCCCGGCCAGGTCGCGCAGCCGCAACTGCCGGGCCACCTCGTCGGCCGCCTCGAGGTTGGTCTTGAGCGCCGTCTCCTCGATCCCGCGTTCCCGCGTCGACCGGCCGGAGTTCACGTCGATGGCGACCAGCGCCTCCGTCTGGTTGATCACCAGGTAGCCGCCGGAGCGCAGCTGCACCGTCGGCTCCAGCATCGCATCCAGCTGTGCTTCGACGTTGTTCTTGGCGAACAGGGGCTGGGGCTCGTTCCACATGATGACCTTGCGGGCATGCGCCGGCATCAACATGCGCATGAAGTCCCGCGCCGCCCGCCAGCCCACTTCGCCGTCGACCAGCACCTCGTCCACGTCACGGGAGTAGTTGTCCCGGATGGAGCGCTTGATCAGGCTGGCTTCCTCGTGGATCAGCATTGGGGCAATGCTGGCCATCGTCGTCTCGCGGATGCTGTCCCAGAGTTCGAGCAGGTATTCGCAGTCCCGCTTGATCTCCGCCTTTGGCCGGGCGGCACCGGCGGTGCGCACGATCAGCCCCATGCCGCGCGGGATCTGCAGCTCGGCGGTGACTTCCTTGAGGCGGCGGCGGTCGGAGGCGGAGGTGATCTTGCGCGAGATGCCGCCGCCCCGGGGCGAGTTCGGCATCAGCACGGAGAAGCGGCCGGCCAGCGAGATGAAGGTGGTGAGCGCCGCGCCCTTGGTGCCGCGCTCCTCCTTGACGACCTGGACCAGCAGGATCTGCCGGCGGCGAATCACCTCCTGGATTTTGTAGGAGCGCATGTAGCGGGCTGGTGAGCGCTGGGGGCGCTGCTCGCTGTTGCCGGCCTCCTCCACGTCGTCGTCCCGGAGATCCTCTTCGGCGTCGTCGGCGTCCGACATTTCGGCCGGCAGGGCAGGGAGGCTCTCGGCTTCACCGGGTTCGAGGCCTGCCTCGTCGCCGGTCTCGCTCTTGGCGATGACGTCCTCGATCCGGGCCTCGATCGCCTCGTCGATCACGGCCTGGACGAGCGCGTCCGCCTCGGTGTCCGGTGCCGGTCCGGCCTCGTGCAACGGGATCGCGTCGAGCGCGTCCGGACCCGGCGACGTTGCCCCCGATGGCAGCGTTTCGCTCGGGACGATAATGTCGAAGAGCGGTTCGGGGGCGGCATCGTCACGGGCCACCAGGAAATCCTGGTCTACGGCGGTGGCGAGCGAGGCGGCCTGGGTGGCCGGTTCCGGCGTCTCCTCGAGTGGCAACTCCGGCTCGGCACCGAGGATTGTCTCGGGCCGCTCGCGTTGCCCGTTGCCGGTCCCGTCCTCACCGGCGGCTTCGGCGGCGGCGGCGGCGGCGTCCTCCGCTTCCTCCTCGGCGCGGGCCTCGGCCTCCTGCATCTCCAGCAGGCGCTGCCGGTCGGCGACGGGGATCTGGTAGTAGTCGGGGTGGATCTCGCCGAACGCCAGGAAGCCGTGGCGCCCGCCGCCGTATTCCACGAACGCCGCCTGGAGGCTCGGCTCCACGCGGACCACCTTGGCGAGGTAGATGTTGCCTTTGAGCTGCTTCTTCGCGGCAGTCTCGACGTCGAAATCCTCGAGCCGGTTACCGTCCAGGACCACCACGCGGGTTTCTTCCGCGTGGGTGGCGTCGATCAGCATACGCTTGGTCATTGAGAGGGGGTCTCCGGTGCGCCAGCCGGCCCCGCGCGACGAGCGCAGGGCGGCGACGGCCTGATTGATGGTCGGATGGGGCAGGACCGGACCGCGGCAAGCGCCTGCCGTCGGGTCGCCCGACCTGGCCGCGCCACTGTTGATGAGCGGCGGCGGATGGGCGGTGTGGGCGACAGACGGGCACGGCGGCGCTCATTCGGCCTTGGATGGTCCTAGTCGGGCGGCTGCGCGAGCAAAAGGCTGCGAAACCTGGTTGGGTCAATGCCGACCTGCATCCGCGAACAAATCGTCCTGGAACAGGCCCCAGCGCGAAGGCCGCGCGATGCGGGCGGAGGAGCCATCCTGGCGTGGGCGCTACCGCCATCCTGGCCAAGCAGCGCTCCCACGGGGCAGACCCCGCCGCAGCATAGCGACCATGACCTAAACGCAAGCACCCTGCAAGCCCGCGGCTGTTGTGGCGCGGCGGCAACATGGTGCGGCCATAATCAAGGGTCAATGTGCCGCGCTACACCTCGTCTGTTAGGCTAACGCCGTAGGAGCGCATCGCATGGACCCTGTTATACTGCGGCGGCGGGCGCTGTTGGGCGGCGGCGGCCTGATTTTAATGGGCGAGTTGGCCCGAGCCGGCAGCTTGGCCCGCCCCGGCGACATGCCCCACCCAGCCGCGCGCAACCCGCCCCGCCCGGGATCGACCCCGCCGCTGCCCCTTGTCGTGCTCGACCCCGGTCATGGCGGCAAGGATCCGGGGGCGATCGGCATCACCGGGACGTATGAGAAACACGTCGCCTACGCCGCGGCCCAGGAACTGCAAGGCCAGCTGCAGGCGCAGCGCCGTGTCCGCGTGCTGCTGACCCGGCAGCGGGACGTGTTCATCCCGCTCGAGGAGCGTGTCGGCTGGGCCCAGCGCCAGGGCGCCGCGCTGTTCGTGTCCATGCACGCCGATGCCGTTGGAGACCACAGCGTACGCGGCGCCAGCATCTATACTCTATCGGGCACCGCGTCCGACGCGCAGAGCGCCGCCTTAGCGCAGCGCGAGAACAGCGCCGATCGCTATGCCGGGGCCGCCTTCGCCAACCAGCCGCCGGAGGTGGCTCGTATCCTGGCCAGCCTGGTGCGGCAGGAGACGCATTCCGGGTCCGCCCGGCTGCAACGCGGCATGGTCAGCGCGCTGGACCGGGACCTGCCGATGTTGCAGAACCCGGCGCGCCACGCGAGCTTCGTCGTGCTCAAGGCCGCAGACATCCCGTCCGTGCTCGTGGAGATGGGGTTCATGTCGAACGTGCAAGATGAAGCCGCGTTACGTCGGGCGGAGCACCGTGCCGTGGTGGCTTCGGCGATGAGGCGGGCGGTGGACGCCTTCTTCGACGGGCCGGGGTTACGCGTCGCGGGTTGACGCTCTGGGTTGGGGGAATTGCGTTGCCGATCGACGACATGAGAGCGGACCGGCCCTTGCTGCCGCCCGACGCGGACAAGCGGCGCCGCGCCAGGCCGGTGGTTCGCACCCGGCGATCGCCGTTGCGCACGGTCGGCCGCCTCGCTGGCATCGCGCTGACGGCGATGGTCGTCTGCGTGATCCTCGGTGGCGCCGTGGCCTACCACGCGTTCCAGAAACTGTCCTCCGAGTTGCCGACGGTGGACGGGCTGCGGCAGTACCAGCCGCCGGTGATGAGCCGGATCTATGCCGGGAACGCCGGGCTAATCGCCGAGCTCGCCAAGGAGCGGCGCATCTTCGTGCCGTTCACCGCCATTCCGGACGTGGTGAAGCAGGCCTTCGTCTCCGCCGAGGACCAGAACTTCTGGACGCACAAGGGAGTCGATCCCGGGGCAATGGCGCGGGCGGCGTTCACCGACCTGGCGCAGATGGGCCGTGGCCGCCGGCCGATCGGTGCCTCCACCATCACGCAGCAGGTCGCGCGCAACATGCTGCTCGGCAGCAACGAGCGGTCGTTCACCCGCAAGGTGAAGGAGGCGGTGCTCGCGATCCGGGTCGAGCAGACGCTCACCAAGGAGCGTATCCTCGAGCTCTACCTGAACGAGATCTATTTCGGCGTACAGTCCTACGGGGTCGCTGCGGCGGCGCAATCCTACTTCAACAAGTCGCTCGACCAGATCACCCTGCCGGAAGCGGCCTTCCTCGCGGCGCTGCCCAAAGGGCCGAACAACTACAACCCGTTCCGCTTTCCCGAGGCGGCGCGCAACCGGCGGGACTGGGTGCTCGACCGCATGGTGGAGGACAAGGCGGTCACGGCCGAGCAGGCCGCGGCGGCCAAGACCGGCCCCGTCGTTACCGGGCAGTTCCATCGTCCGGACGTCGTCGCTGGGTCCGACTGGTTCGGCGAGGAAGTCCGCCGCCAGATGATCGACCGCTTCGGCGTCGAGGCGACCACGGAGGGCGGGCTGGTGGTGCGCACGAGCCTGGACCCGGCGCTACAGACCACCGCCGACCAGGTGCTGCACCGCGGCCTGATGGCCTACGACCGCGCCCATAGCGGCTTCCGGGGCCCGGTGGCGCGGCTCGACACCTCGCAAACCTTGCGCACCGGTTGGGCCCGCTCGGTCGCGACCCTGCCGCGCCCGCCGGGCATGCTGCCCGACTGGCACCTGGCCGTGGCGCTGGAGGTCAGCGGCGGTGACGCGAAACTGGGCTGGCTTGACCCATCCGGCTCGACGCACGTCTCCCCCATGCTGCTGGCCGATAGCGGTTGGGCCCGGACCAGCCGTGGCTCGCCACACAAGATGGCGGACGTGGTGCAGGTGGGCGACGTGGTGATGGCCGAGCCGTCGGGCCCCGCGCGGGGCGACCGGTTGCTGCTGCGCCAGGTGCCGCAGGTCCAAGGGGCGCTCGTCGCGATGGACCCGGCGAGTGGCCGGGTGCTCGCCATGTCGGGCGGTTGGAGCTTCGAGGCCAGCCAGTTCAACCGCGCTACCCAGGCGCAGCGCCAGCCGGGCAGTTCCTTCAAGCCGATGGTCTATCTGACGGCGATGGAGCAGAACATCTCGCCCAGCCAGAAGGTGTTGGATGGGCCGTTCGAGTTGGATCAGGGGGCAGCCGGGGTTTGGCGTCCCGGCAATTACGAGAAGAGCTTCGCCGGGCCGATCTCCATCCACCAGGCACTCGAGAGGTCGCTGAACCTGGTGACCGTCCGGCTGGCGCAGCGTGTCGGCATGGATGCGGTGGCGGCGAACGCGATCGCCTTCCACGTGGTGGACCAGATGTCGCACTACCTGCCGAACGCCTTGGGCGCCGTGGACACGACGGTGCTGCGCCAGGCTGGCGCCTACGCCTCGCTGGACCAGATGGGCCGCGAGGTCGTCCCGTCGCTGATCGACTCGGTGCAGGACCGTGACGGCCACGTGATGTGGCGCGCACCCGGCGCTGCCTGTGCAGGCTGCGACAACCCGTCCAGCCCGCCCGTCGTGACCGACACGCGTCGACAGATCGCCGATCCGCAGAGCGTGTTCCAGACGGTGGAGATGATGCAGGGCGTGGTGTTGCACGGTACGGGCTATGAGGCGGGCAAGGGCCTCGGCCGCCTGGCCATCGCCGGCAAGACCGGGACCACCCAGGATTTCAACGACGCCTGGTTCGTGGGCTTCACCCCGGACCTGGTGACGGCGGTGTGGATTGGCTTTGACAACCCATCCAGCCTCGGCAAGGACGAAACGGGCGGTGCCATCGCGGCGCCGATCTGGCACGACTTCATGCAGGTCGCGTTGAAGGACCGGCCGAACCTGCCGTTCCGCGTGCCGGACGGGCTGACGGTCAACACTTGGACGGGCAACGTGACGGATGCGTTCAAGCCGGGCCAGGTGCCCGGGCAGAGCGGGCCGACGATCGGCGGTGGCGGCGGTGGAGAAGGACGGGTCGGGGGCGGCGTGACGGCGAGCAGTGGCGGTGGCACCGGCACGGGTGTGGACAGCGGCGTCGGTGGACTTTACTAGACGCCCCCTGATGAGCACTGAATCCGACGCCCTCAACGAACAGATCAAGCAGTCCGTGGCACTGCTGAGGAGGCATCTTTGACTGGGATGCCGCCATGGAGCGCCTCGCAGATCTGAACCACCGTGCCGAGGACCCCGACTTGTGGAGCGACGCAACGGCCGCGCAGGCGCTGATGCGGGAGCGGACGCAGTTGGCTGGTCAAGTGGAGGGCGTGCAATCCCTCGAGTCGGAGGTATCCGACACGCTCGAGCTGATCGCGATGGGCGAGGCGGACGGCGACGCGGGGCTGGTCGCTGAGGGTGAGGCGGCACTCGTGCGTTCGGCGGCCGAGGCGAAGCGGCGTGAAATCGAGAGCCTGCTCTCCGGCGAGGCCGACGGGCGGGACGCGTTCCTCGAAGTAAACGCCGGCGCGGGCGGCACGGAGGCGCAGGACTGGGCCGAGATGCTGGCGCGCATGTATACGCGGTGGGCCGAGGCGCGCGGCTACAAGATGCAGCTGCTGGAGCAGAGCGAGGGCGAGCAGGCGGGGATCAAGTCCGC
>CAXSEK010000050.1:0-10436 GCA_964235625.1 uncultured Acetobacteraceae bacterium | reverse complement strand
GCAAGCCGCTCGACCCGGTGGCCGAGCACGGGGATCGAGGCCATCAGCCCCGCGGTGTAGGGATGCGCCGCGCGATGCACCACGGCGGCGACGCTGCCGATCTCGATCACACGGCCGGCATACATCACGGCCACGCGGTCGCAGGTCTCGGCGATGACACCCATGTCGTGCGTCACCAGCATCACCGCGGTGCCGTGCTCGCGGGCCAGGCGGCGGAGCAGGGCGATGACCTGGGCCTGGATCGAGACGTCGAGTGCGGTGGTGGGCTCGTCGGCGATGACCAGCTTCGGCTCGGCGCAGAGAGCCAGTGCGATCACCACGCGCTGGCGCATTCCGCCGCTGAACTCGTGCGGATAGGCCTGCACGCGCTCCGCGGCACCGGGAATGCCGACATCCTGCAGCCATTGCACGGCGCGGGCGCGGGCGTCGCGGTCGGACAAAGCGAGATGGGTCTGCATCGTTTCGACCAGCTGGCGGCCGACGGTGTAGAGCGGGTTGAGCGTGGTGAGCGGATCCTGAAAGATGGCGCCGATCTGGCGGCCGCGCACCCGGCGCATCTGGTCGGGCGTGAGGCGGTCGATGCGGCGCCCCTCCAGGCTCACCGAGCCGCCGGAGACGCGGCCGGGCGGTTCCAGCAGGCCGATGATGGCGGCGCCCGTGAGGGATTTGCCGGCACCGCTCTCGCCCACCACGCCGAGAATCTCGCCGGGAGCGATGCTGAAGGAGACGCGGTCCAGGGCGTGGAGCACGCCACGCCGGGTTGGGAACTCGACCGAGAGGTCGGACACGTCGAGCAGGGTCATTTCAGGCGGGGGTTCAGCGCGTCGCGCAGCCAGTCGCCGAGCAGGTTGATGGCCAGCACCATGAGCGCCAGCATGATGCCGGGGAAGATCGTGATCCACCACTCGCCGCTGTACAGGAAGTCATTGCCGACGCGGATGAGGGTGCCGAGCGAGGGCTGGGTGGCGGGGAGCCCCACGCCGAGGAAGGAGAGCGTCGCCTCGTCCAGGATCGAGAGGCCGATATTGATGGTGCCGATGACTACGACCGGGCCCCAGGCGTTGGGCAGAATGTGGGTGAGCACGATGCGTGGGCCGCTCAGGCCGATGACCTGCGCCGCCAGCACGTAGTCCCGCCGGCGCTCCACCATGGTCGAGCCACGGACGGTGCGGGCGAATTGCGGCCAGCGGCTGACGCCGATGGAGAAGATCAGCACCAGGACTTCGAGCCGGTCACGCAGGCCGGCGGGAAGTGCGACGCCGACGATGCCGCTGACGAGCAGGGCCACCAGGATGGAGGGGAAGGTAAGCTGGATGTCGGCGACCCGCATCAACAGGGCGTCCACCACGCCGCCCGCGTAACCGGCGACGAGGCCGACCAGCATGCCCACCAGCATCGAGAACGCCACGGCGGACAGGCCGATCAGCAGGCTGATGCGGCCGCCGTACATCATGGCGGAGAGCAGGTCCCGCCCCTGGTTGTCGGTGCCCAGCAGGTGGGCGGCGGTGCCGTCCGGCATGAAGGCGGGGGGGATGAAGCTGTCGATCAGGTTCAGGCTGGCCAGGTCGAACGGGTCATACGGGGCGAGCACGGGGGCCAGGGCGGAGGCGCCGACGCAGACCACCACGATCAGGGTGGAGACGATCGCGATGGGGGAGCGGCGGAAGGCATAGGCAAGATCGCTGTCCAGCGCGCGACCCACGGCCGAGCTCACCGGGCCACCCGCAGCCGCGGATCGACGGCGAAATACAGCAGGTCGACGACCAGGTTGATCACGACGAACAGCACGGCGACCAGCAGGAGGTAGGTCGACATGACGGGGATGTCCCCGACCTGGATCGACTGCACCAGGAGCAGGCCGAGGCCGGGCCACTGGAACACCGTCTCGGTCACGATCGAGAAGGCGACCAGCATCCCCAGTTGCAGGCCGACGACGGTGATGACCGGGACCATGGTGTTCTTGAGGGCGTGGCCGAAATGGATGGCGCGCGTGCTCAGCCCCCGGGCGCGAGCGAACTTGATGTAGTCGGACCGCAGCACCTCGAGCATCTCGGCGCGTACCAGGCGCATGATGAGCGTCATCTGGAACAGGCCGAGGGTGATGGCCGGCAGGATCAGCGCCTTCAGGCCCGAGACGGTGAGGAAGCCCGTCGTCCACCCGCCGAGGTCAACCGTTGTGCCGCGGCCGTAGGAGGGCAGCCAGCCGAGCAGCACGCTGAACACCAGGATGAGGAGGATGCCGATGAGGAAGGTGGGCAGCGACACGCCGATCAGGCTCAGCACCATGAACAAGCGGGAGGCGGCGGCCGAGCGGTAGATCCCCGTGTAGACACCGGCGGGCACGCCCACCACCAGAGCGAATACTGCGGCGGTGGCGGCGAGTTCCGCCGTGGCGGGCAGCCGCTCCGCGATCAGGCTGGAGACGGGGCGGGCCAGGCGGTAGCTGACGCCGAACTCGCCGTGCAGCACGGCCCAGACGAACTTGGCGTATTGCACCAGGAAGGGCTGGTCGAGCCCCATCTCGTGGGTGACGCGGATCCGGTCGGCCTCGGTGTAGGAGGTGCCGAGGATGATGTTCACCGGGTCACCGACGAAGGCGAACAGCGCGAAGGCGACGAAGGCGACCACGAGCAGAACCGGGATCGCTTGCAGCAGGCGCGACAGGATGAAAGCGGGTATGGCCGTGCCCCTCTATGAACCCTGTGACGCTACGGTAGCCTGACCGGGACGGGCAAGCTCCCTGGCCCCTTCCCGGTCATGTCTGTTGTGGCCAAGTCAGCTGTGCCGATCGGGGGATGGACCGCCGCCGGGCTCACGCCCACGCCGCGCGCGAACTCGGCCACCAGCGTGAACCCGACGCCGAGGAGCACGGGCCCGAGGAACACGCCGAGCAGGCCGAAGGCGAGCGCCCCGCCGAGCACGCCCAGCACCGTGAGCAGGAAGGGCAATTGGGCGCCGCGGGCGATGAAATACGGCCGGATCACGCTGTCCGCCCCCGAGATCGCCGCGACGCCGTATACGGCAAGGAAAATCGCCCAGCCGGTATGGCCGGACGAGGCCAGCCACAGTGCCGAGGGGATCCAGATCATCGGCGCGCCGACCGGCAGCACCGAGACGAAGCCGGCAATGGTGCCCAGCAGCACGGGCCGCGGCACCCCGGACAGCCAAAGCCCGAAGGCGGTCAGCATGCCCTGCACCAGCGCCGTGCCGAGCAGGCCGTAGACGGTGCCGCGGATCACCTGCCCCGTCACCACGATCAGCCGTTCGGCATATGCGCCGGCGATCCGGCGCATGATCGCGTGCAGGAACACCGCCAGGCGGTCGCCGTACAGCCAGAAGAAGAAGGCGACGAACAGCGCCAGCAGGAACTGCGCGACCCCGCTCGCGATGCCCAGCAGCAGGCTCAGCCCGTTCTCGGCGATCATACCGAAGTATGGCCGGAAGAATGCCACCATCACGCTGAGGTCGGCGGCCCAGCTGTTCCAGTATTCGGCCAGCGTGGCCCCGATGAGCGGCACGTGGAGCAGCCAGTCCGGCGAGGACGGCAGGCCGCCATCCAGCAGCTGCTCGGCACCGGCGCGCAGCCGGGCCACGTCGTCCGACCCGGCGGGTGCGGCCACGGCGAGGGGCATGACCAGCAGGATGGCGGTGAGCAGCACCATGATCAGCGCCGCCCCGGTGCGCCCCAGGTGGGCCCGGTTGCGCACCCACTCGAACACGGGCCATGTGGTGAAGACAAGGATCCCGCCCCACAGGATGGCGGAGAGGAACGGCTGCAACACGAAGAAGCAGCCGACGGCGATGCCGGACAGCAGCAACCCCATCAGCAACCGTTCTGCGATCATGGCGCATGCGTTATCCTGCAACCCACACGCTGCCAACCCACCAATCCCCGCCACCCACCCACGCGACGAGGACCGACCGATGCCCCGCTTCTGCGCCAACCTGTCGATGATGTTCACCGAGCACGCCTTCCTCGACCGGTTCGCGCAGGCGGCCCGGGCGGGTTTCACCGCGGTCGAGTTCCTGTTCCCCTATGATCACCCGGCCGCCGACGTGCAGGCCCGGCTGCGCGACAGCGGGCTGGAGCAGGTGCTGTTCAACATGCCGCCGGGGGATTGGGGGATGGGCGAGCGGGGGATGGCCAGCCTGCCGGGCCGGCAGGCGGAGTTCCGGGACGGGGTGAAGCGCGCGCTGGACTACGCCGCCGTGTTCGGCACCAAGCGCCTGCACTGCATGGCCGGGCTGGTGCCCGCGGGCCTGCCGCGGGAGACCGCAGCCAGTCTATATTCCGCCAATCTGGCGTGGGCGTGTGAGCAGGCCCACGACGCTGGCGTGCTCGTGGTGATCGAGCCGATCAACCATCGTGACATGCCGGGCTTCTTCCTGAACACGACGGGGCATGCCGCCGCCGTAGTGGACGCGATCGGCCGCGACCGGTTGGCCATCCTGTTCGACATCTATCACTGCCAGGTCACCGAGGGTGACGTGACCAGCCGGATGGCCGCCCTGCTGCCGCGCATCGGGCACATTCAGATTGCCGACGTGCCGGGGCGCAACGAGCCGGGCACGGGAGAACTGAATTGGCGCTATATTTTCGGCTGCATCGACTCGATCGGCTACCAAGGCTGGATCGGCTGTGAATATCGGCCTGCGGGTGCAACGATCGATGGATTGGACTGGTTTGCGCAAGCGAAAGCCTGAAAGCGGCAGGCGACGGAGAATTGTTGCTTTAACGTGACACATTAACGTCCGTGATCCTCTGGACAATAAATGGTGAAAAACCGTTTGAACCCACTTTACGCTTGACGATCTCTATCACGACATCGTTATGTGCCATGGCAAGCGGTGAATCTCGATATCGAGCACGCCGCTCCACAGGGGAACACGATGCGCTTCACCGAGATTGGCCAGCAACTTCGGGCATACCGGCTGGAATCCGGCTTGCGAGCCGAAGAGATCGCCGCGCGTCTCGGTGTTTCCCGCGCGGCCTTGTATCGCTACGAGAAGGGCGAGGTGATCAAGCTCGACACGGTCAAGCGCCTGGCCGAGCTGCTGAAGATCTCCCCGTTGTCGCTGCTCGGTATCGGGGTGGAATACTACAACCGCCCGGTCGGTTATTTCGAGCGCATCCGGCAGACCGAGGAGACGGCGGACCAGATCCTGCAGGTGTTCGGGCCGGTTTGCTACCTCACCACGTCGGACGCGTTCGATGCGTCGCTGGCTGAGGTGTATGACGACCTGGTCGAGCAGTCGGACGCCGACAAGACCACGCTGCGGGCCGCGATCGAGCAGGTGCAGGGGATCATGGCCGCCCGCAAGCGGATGTATGCGATCCGGCGACCGGGCATCATCGCGATCTTGTCGCACGCGCGCATCCAGCGCCTGCTCGAGGCGGGCATCGCGGGCAGTGTCGGGCTACCCGAGCATCTGCGTCGCCGCTGCCGGCAGGTGGCCGCGGCAGAGGTGGAGCACATCGCCACCCTGATGGAGGCCGAGCCGATGGGCCTACAGTTCGGCGTGCTGCCGACCGCCGAGCCGACGAGCTCGTTCAAGATCCTGCGGTCGCGGGACCGGGCCACGCTGGCGATCAACCCGTTCCGGGCGGATGGGCTGCCGAACATCCAGACCGGCGTCGCGATGATCACGGGGGCCGATGAAGCCGTGGCCACGCATCAGCGCATTGCCGAGCAGATGTGGCGCGAGTGCTTGAAGGGTGCGGCGGGTGCGGCGCAGATCCGGCGGATGTTGCCGTAGGCGTCGAAGCTGAGCCTTAACGCTGCCTGATCGGGTGCGTTGGAGTTCGCCGCTGCGAGATCCCTAGCTCCCTAGGCTGGTTCGACAGGGCCGATCCGTCTAGCATGGTGCCATGATCCCGCGCGTGCTCGTTGACTCGACTGAAACCGTCTGGAAGGGCCGGACGCAGCTGGACGTCGTGCGATTCCGCAACGAGCGGTTCGATGGCGCGATGTCCGATGTGCGCACTTGGGAAGTTTGGCTACGGGGCCACGCGGTCGGTGTGCTGCCGTATGACCCGGTCGCCGACACGCTCGTGATGATCGAGCAGTTCCGCTACCCGGCCATGCTCGCCGGGGTGGACCCGGTGATGTTGGAGATACCGGGCGGCTTCATGGACGAGGGGGAGACCGAGGAGCAGACGGCGGCGCGGGAGATGCAGGAAGAGATGCACCTTGCGACGGACCGGCTGCACCGGGTCGGCCAGTTCGTGCTCACCGCTGGCGGGTCGGATGAGAGTGTGACGATCTTTGCCGGGCGGATCGTGACGCCGCCGGCCGGGCCCGATGGGATCGCCGGATATGCCGGGCTGGCCAGCGAGAACGAGGATATAAGGATCCGCGTGCTGCCCGCGCTGGTGGCCGTCGAAGATGCGCTGGCAGGACGATACACCAATTCCATCACCGTGATGTCGCTGCTGTGGTTCGCGTCCCGCCGGGCGTGGTTGCGCGAGCTTTGGGCATGAGGCTGTTCCTTGAGGATTGCTATGCCCAAGGTGCGGCGGCGACCGTGACCGCCGTCCTCCCTGCCGGGGTCGTGCTCGACCGATCGCCGTTCTATGCGCGGAGCGGGGGGCAGCCGGGCGACACCGGGCAACTGGTCTGGCCCGGTGGCCAGGCGGCCGTTGGGGAGGCCAGCAAGGGGGAGGGCGATACGGTCGTGCTGCCGGTGGACACGGTGCCGGCTGTCGGCACTGCGGTCACGGCGACGATCGACTGGCCACGGCGCTACGCCCATATGCGGATGCACACGGCGCTGCACCTGCTGTGCAGCTTGATCCCGGGGGCGGCGGTGACGGGGGGGCAGATCGGCGCCGAGAAGTCCCGGCTGGATTTCGATCTCTCCGTCCGCCCCGACCCGGCCGAGATTGAGGCGGGCCTGGCCGCGCTGATCGCCGCCAATCATGCGGTGACGACCGAGTGGGTGGACGAGAGCGTGCTGGACAGCAAACCCGCCCTGGTCCGCACCCTATCCGTCCAGCCGCCGCGGGGCACCGGGCGGCTGCGCCTGGTTCGGATCGGAGACATCGATCTGCAGCCGTGCGGCGGGACCCACGTGGCGGCGACGGGGGAGATCGGCGCGATCCGCGTCCTGAAGATCGAAAACAAGGGCAAGCAGAACCGGCGCATATCGCTGGACTTCGCCCCGCGGCCGGGGTGAGGGCTTGCGGGACAAAGGAACACGTCGCCATGGATGACCTCGTCACCGCCGACTGGCTGGCCGCGCACCGGCACGATGCGCACCTCGTCCTGTTCGAATCGACCAAATACCTGCCCCACGAGGGCAAGGATGGCCACGTGGCGTTCCTCGCAGCGCACATCCCGGGGGCGCGGTATTTCGACCTGGACGTGATCGCCGACACCGACTCGGAGCTGCCGCACATGGTTCCCGCTTCCGGCCGGTTCGCGCGGCTGGCGGGGGCGCTCGGCATCGGCGATGACAGCCTCGTCGTGTTCTACGATCAGAACGCGACGATGTGGGCCACCCGCGGGTGGTGGATGTTGGGCTTGTTCGGGCACGACAACGCCGCCGTGCTCGATGGCGGGCTTGCGGCTTGGACAGACGCCGGGCATCCGACGGAGGCTGGCGAGCCCCCGGCCGCACGGCCGGCCAAGTTCACGCCGCGGCTGCGCGCCGAGCGCCTCCGCGGCCTGGCCGATATGCTGGAGACCGAGGCGCTGGTGCTGGACGCCCGTGGGGCGGCCCGCTTCGCTGGCAGCAGTCCCGAGCCGCGCCCCGGTGTGACACCCGGGCACATGCCGGGTGCCTTGAACCTTCCCTACACCGCGCTGCTCGGTCCGGATGGCCGCTTCCTACCGCCCGACGAATTGCGCAGCCGGCTCGCCGCCATCGGTGCCGATGGCACCCGCCCCGTCATCACCACCTGCGGCAGCGGGGTATCCGCCACCGTGCTCACCATGGCGCTGAAGCGCGCGGGGTTCCCGCAGGGTGCGGTGTATGACGGTTCGTGGACCGAATGGGGTGCGGACCCCACCACCCCGAAGGAGACCAGCTGATGCCCGACCACACGCCGCCCGTCGCGGGACACCGCCCTGCCACCCAGCTGTCCCATACCGGCCGGCCGGGCACCCGGATCAACGGCTTCGTCAACCCGTCGGTCCATCGCGGCTCCACGATGCTGTATCCGAGCTGCGAGGACCGCCGCACCAGCGGCAGCCAGCGCCTGGGCCGCGGCTTCCTGTATGGCACGGCGGGCAACCCGACCCACCACGCGCTGGAGGACATGGTCGCCGCCATCGAGGGCGGCACGCGCTGCCAGATCGTCTCCACGGGGCTTGCGGCGGTCACGGTGCCGCTGCTGGCCTACCTCTCGGCCGGTGATCACTTGCTGCTGCCGGACAGCGTGTATGGCCCGGCGCGCAACTTCGCGGACAACTACCTGACCCGCATGGCCGTCACCACGACCTACTACGATCCGGAGATCACCGCCGGGGCGCTGGCCGGGCTGATCCGGCCCGAGACCCGCGTGCTGTATACCGAGAGCCCGGGCAGCCACACGTTCGAGGTGCAGGACATCCCCGCGCTGGCGGCCGTGGCACACGATCACGGGCTGGCGGTGCTGATGGACAACACCTGGGGCATCCGCTCCTTCCAGCCGTTCACCCATGGGGTGGACGTATCGATCCAGGCGCTGACGAAGTACGTTGGGGGCCATTCGGACGTGCTGCTCGGCAGCATCACGGTGGCGGACGAGACGCATTGGGAGCGGGTGCGCACGACGTCTCTGATCCTCGGGCAGTATGCCAGCCCCGACGATTGCTGGCTCGCGCTGCGCGGGGCGCGGACGATGGGGGTGCGCCTGGACCACCAGATGCGGGCCGGGCTGGAGGTGGCGGCGTGGTTCGCCGGCCGCCCGGAGGTGGCGCGGGTGCTGCACCCTGCCCTGCCCGGCGCGCCGGGCCACGAATTGTGGAAGCGGGACTTCACGGGGGCTGCCAGCTTGTTCGGCGTGGAGTTCAAGCCGGAGTTCTCGCCGGTGGCGGTGGACGCCATGATCGACGGCCTCACCCTGTTCGGGATCGGCGCGTCCTGGGGCGGATACGAGAGCCTGGCGCTGCCGACCACGGGGCACATCACGCGCAGCGCCGGCAGCGTGAAGTTCGCCGGGCCGATCGCGCGGTTCCATATCGGGCTGGAGGATACGGCGGACCTGATCGCCGATCTCGACCGGGCGATGGGGGCGCTGCATGGCTGACCTGCCGGTGCGCTACGACGCCGACGGCTTGATACCGGCGGTGGCACAGCAGCACGACACCGGCGAAGTGCTGATGGTCGCGTGGATGAACGCGGCCAGCCTGGCCGAGACGCTGGAGACCGGGCGCGTCTGCTACTGGAGCCGCAGCCGGCAGGCGCCTTGGCGCAAAGGCGAGACGTCCGGCCAGCACCAGCGCTTGGTGGAGTTGCGGCTGGATTGCGATGGCGACACGATCCTGTTGCTGGTGGACCAGACAGGGGCGGCCTGCCACACGGGCCAGCGTAGTTGCTTCTATCGGGCCGTTCGGGATGGACGGTTGGTGACCATCGCTACGCCGGTCGCGGATCCGGCGGTTCTGTATGCATGAGACTGAGGGCGAGAGAAGATTGGGGCTCCGCCAGAGGACAGTCGTCCTCTGGAGACCTGGTTATAGGGCTGCGCTGCTGGGCGTCATGCTCATTGCCTCGTCCGCCCATGCCGCCGGGGTTGACCGGGCGCACCGGGTGATCGTGATGGTCTACGACATCGGGCTGTACAACTCCGAGCTCGACCGCATCATGGCGCAAGCCGATATGCGCGGGATTTACGGCGGGGCGGGCAGCACCGCGACCAGCCGGGCGCGGGACAAGACGCTCACCCACGCCACCATGCTCGCCCAGCGTGAGGCGGTGCTGAGTGCGGCCACGACGCGCCTGGCGGCCCGGGCGAATGACGACCAGCTGAACGGGCTGCTGACGATGGCGGCCACTGGGGCGGAGCCGGCGGATCATGCGCAGATCGATGCGGCTGTGAGCGCGGTGAAGGCGAGCTTCGAGGAAGCGATGTGGGATCAGTTGACCCGCACGGCGCGGGGGAATTCGATGTTTCCTTGTACGAATAACGAGAAGAACCGGTGCTGAGGAGAGAGTGGAGGCTTCCCCCCTTGAGGGAGGGGCTAGGGGAGAGGGTGAAGCGGCACTGATCTTCCCGCGTGGCGACCCCTCTCCCAGCCCCTCCCTCAAGGGGAAGGGGAGCCGTTCAGACCTCGGTGACGTCAAGCTTTGCGATGGCCACTCGGCCGAACAGGTGAGGAAACGGCGCCATGCCGGGTTCGCTTGCGGCCCAGTCCAGGCGTCCTTCGGCGTCGGCCTCGTCGAAGCGGACGACCAGGAGGCCGGTTCGACCAGCGACCCAGCGGTCCAGGACAAAGGCGAGCTGCGCTTCC
>CAXSEK010000049.1:0-10614 GCA_964235625.1 uncultured Acetobacteraceae bacterium | reverse complement strand
AATAGCCTGGCGCAGGCCGCCGGCATCGACGCGGCGACGGCCGTGTTCGCCGGCGGCACCATCCAGGGCGGCGGCAAGAGCGTCCAACTGGCGAGCCTAGCCGGGCCGGGTGGGCTGGAGGCCAAGGGTGAGATCAAGCCGGGTGACATGAAGACCAAGTGGTCGCAGCAATCCTATGGCGCGCATTTCGCCGAGGTCGCGGTGAACATGGACACGGGTGAGGCCCGGCTGCGCCGGATGCTTGGCGTGTTCACCGCTGGCCGCATCCTCAACCCGAAAACGGCTCGCTCGCAGGCGATAGGCGGCATGATCTTCGGCGTCGGCGCCGCGCTCGAGGAGGACCTGGTGATGGACGACCGCTACGGTTCGTTCGTCAATCACGACCTGGCCGAGTACCACGTCGCCGTCCACGCCGACGTGCCGAACGTGGACGCGATCTTCCTGAGCGAGTTCGACGACAAGACCAATCCGCTCAAGACCAAGGGCATCGGCGAACTCGGCATCTGCGGCGCCGGGGCGTCGCTCGCCAACGCCATCTACAACGCCTGCGGCATCCGGGTGCGTGATTATCCGGTTACGCTCGATAAGTTGCTGGCGAGGTTGCCTGTTTCTGCGTGATACCCGTGCGTGTGTCGGTGGGATGCCAAAGCGCATCCCACCCTACGGGGTAGCGCGTCCCGGCCGCCGCAGCTGGCAAACGTCGTAGGGTGGGACGCGCTTTGGCGTCCCGCCAAAGCACGCACTAGGTGGGACGCCAAAGTGTTTCCATCACGCGGGACTTAAACGAATACGCCGGCCATGCCGCGGGGAAGACAAGCACGCCGGCGGGGCTGCCGGTGGCACGTAAGGCACAAGAATAGTAAAGCAGCGCGGCGCCTCGCCCCGGGCCGCGTTGCCGCATCCAATAGGAACTGACATGGCTAATAGCGCCGACGTGCATTTCTACGAGCCGTCCAAGGGCCATGGCCTGCCGCATGACCCGTTCAACGCCATCATCGGCCCGCGGCCCATCGGCTGGGTATCCACGCGCGGACAGGACGGGTCGGTCAACCTCGCGCCATATAGCTTCTTCAACGCGTTCAACTACACGCCGCCGATCATCGGCTTCTCCAGCACGACCGAGAAGGACAGTGTGCGCAATGCGCGCGAGACCGGCGACTTCGTCTGGAACATGGCGACCCGCGCCATCGCGGAGCAGATGAACGAAACCTGTGCGCACGTCCCGTATGGCACGGACGAGTTCACGCTCGCCGGCCTGACGGCGCTGCCGTCCCGGCTGGTCTCGCCACCCCGCGTGGCGGAAAGCCCGGTGCAGTTCGAGTGCAAGGTGACGGACATCCTGCCGCTGAAGAACGCCCAGGGTGTCGCAACCCCGGCGATCATGGTGTTCGGCGAGGTCATCGCGGTCCATATCGACCGGCGCCTGCTGAAGGACGGGGTGTTCGACACGTTCAACGCGGGCATCATCCTGCGCGCCGGCGGTCCCTCAGCCTACGCGGCAATCGGCCCCGAGACCCGCTTCGACATGCGGCGGCCCGCCTAAGCGCCCTCGACTCCCGCAGACAGGTGTCCCGAGGACGACCGTCCTCTGGCGGGGCTTTCCTCGCAACAGGAGCGCATCATGGATTTCAATCGTCTCGGCCATTCAGGCCTGCGTGTTCCGGCGCTTAGCTTCGGCACCGCCACGTTCGGCGGCGGCAACGACTTCTTCAAGGCCTGGGGCTCCACGGATGCGAGCGGGGCATCCCGGCTCATCGACGTCTGCCTCGATCATGGCGTGAGCCTGTTCGACACCGCCGACGTGTATTCGAACGGGATGGCCGAGCAGATCCTGGGCGAGGCGATCAAGGGCAAGCGCAACCGGGTCCTGATCTCGACCAAGACGACGTTCCCGATGGGACCCGGGCCGAATGAGTTCGGCTCGTCCCGCCAGCATATCCTAGAGGCGGTGGACGCGGCCCTGGCCCGCCTCGCCGTGGACCATATCGACGTGCTGCAGCTCCATGGCCAGGACTACAACACGCCGGTCGAGGAGACGCTCGCCACCCTGGATCAGCTCGTCCGTGCCGGGAAGGTCAGCTATGTCGGGTGCTCGAACTTCTCGGGCTGGCACCTGATGAAGTCGCTCGCCGTGTCGGAGCGCTACGGCTACGCCCGTTATGTGGCGCACCAGGCGTACTACTCGCTGCTGAACCGCGATTACGAGTGGGAATTGATGCCGCTCGGGCTTGACCAGGGTGTCGGCGCCGTGGTGTGGAGCCCGCTCGGATGGGGCAAGCTGACGGGCAAGATCCGCCGCGGCCAGCCGGCCCGGCCCGGCACCCGCGCGAACGACATCGCCGGCACCGGGCCGCATTTCGAGGAGGAGCGGCTGTTCCGGATCGTGGACGCGCTCGACGCCGTGGCGGCGGAAACCGGCAAGAGCGTCCCGCAGATCGCGCTGAACTGGCTGCTGCGGCGGCCGACGGTGGCCACCGTCATCATCGGCGCGCGCAACGAGGAGCAGCTGGTCGAGAATATCGGCGCCGTCGGCTGGCAGCTCACGCCGGGCCAGGTGGCGGCGCTCGACGCTGCGAGCGATGTCCCGCCGGCCTACCCGGTGTGGCATCAGCGTGGCTTCCCGATGCTCAACGAGCGTGCCGGCCTGAGCGGGAGGAGCTGAGGCGCGTGCCTGACGGCTCGGCGCCTGCGCCGCAGGCGTCCACGGCGCTGCTGACGGTGCTGACGATCGGGGTCGGCGTGCTGGTCGCGAACCTGTACTACGCGCAGCCGCTGATCGCCTCCATCGGTCAGGAGCTGCACATTTCGTCGGGCGTCGCCGGGTCGATCGTGAGCGTGGCGCAGATCGGGTATGGCACGGGGCTGTTCCTGCTGGTCCCGGCCGCCGATCTGTTCGAGAACAAACGGCTGGTGCTGACCCTGATGGCGCTGACGGTGGTGGGGCTGGTCGCATTGGCGACGTCCGGCAGCGCGCTGTCGTTCTTCGTCGCGTCGTTCCTGCTCGGCCTGTGCGCCACGGGGGCGCAGGTGCTGCTGCCCTTCGCGGCGCACCTGATCCCGGAGAAGCGGCGGGGCCGGACCGTCGGCAACATCATGGCCGGCGTGCTGACGGGGATCATGCTGGCCCGCCCGGTGGCGCTGTTCATCGCCGGGTCCTTCGGTTGGCGCACGGTGTTCTGGGCCTCGGCCTGCCTGGTCACGCTGCTGGGCTTGTTGCTGGCGCGCATGATGCCGTCCTACCGGCCGGAGGGCGGGATGCATTACGGCCGGATCATCGGCTCCATGGTCCGGCTGCCATCGCGGATGCCTGCGCTGTGCTGGCGGTCCGCCTATGCCGCGCTGATGTTCGGTGCCTTCAACATGTTCTGGACGGCGGCGCCATTGATGCTGGCCCACCGCTTCGGCCTGGGCCAGCACGCGGTCGGCCTGTTCGCGCTGGCCGGCGCCGGGGGAGCGCTCGCGGCACCGTGGGCCGGGCGGCTGGCGGATCGCGGGCTGGAGCTCGCTGCCACGGCGGCGGCGATGCTGCTGCTTGGGCTGTGCTTCGCGGGCACGGGCTGGGCGGTGAGTGCCCTGTCGCTGCTGCCCTTGGTTGCGTTTACGGTGGTCCTGGACGCGTCGGTGCAGACCAATCAGGTCGTCAGCCGGCGCACGGTGTTCGGCACGCCCGCGGCGATCCGGGGCCGGGTCAATGCGCTGTACATGACGGCGACCTTCATCGGCGGCGCCGCTGGGTCGCTGCTCGGGACGCTCACCTATAATGCGGGTGGTTGGCCAGCGACCGCTGGGACCGGGGTTGCGATCGGGGTCGTGCTGCTGGCGTTGTTGGGTTTGGAGGTGCGTAGCCGGCGAGCTTAGCGCCGTGATTCCTAGCGCTGCCACTTCTACGCTCCGCAACTAAAATTCCAGCAGGGTGCCTTGAAGCGTCTGTGCGGACATCCGGTCCCGGCCTGCGCCGCCCGCCTCTCGGCCGAACGCTTCGCCGACGCCGTGGTGACGTTGCCGGTCGCCTTGCAACCCGGCGGATCCACCTGAGCGGGCTCGCATTTGACGGTCCGCTTTATCGTGGAAGCGTTCTGGTCGCTTAGGAGGGCCGGAGCATGACCTTCACGATCGCCGGACGCTGCCGCAGGGTGGGGCAGGCCGGCTTGGCCTCGGCGACGGTGTCCCTCGCGTTTGGCGGCCTCTGCCCGAGGCTTAGCTTCTGCGGCGATATCAGGGTCCGTTGAAGGAGTTCGAGTCCCATGTCAGCCACCCAGCGTCAGATCCATCTGGCCGCCTTCAACCACGGCGGGATGTATGGCCAGTCCTGGCGCCACCCGCTGGTTGCGTCGGATGGCGATTTCAGCCTCGAATACCAGACGGCGTTCGCGCGGGCGGCGGAGCGCGGCTTGTTCGACGCCCTGTTCATGGCCGACGAGGGGAGCCTGGCCCGGCCGCCGAACGAGCTGGACATGCTGCAGCGCATGTCCAGCGTCACGGGGTTCGAGCCGATCACGCTGATGACGGCGCTGGCCGCGCGGACCGAACGGATCGGGCTGATGTTCACCGCCAGCTCGACGTATTGGGAACCGTACAACCTCGCGCGCCTGGTCGGCTCGCTCGATCACCTCAGTGGTGGACGGGCCGGCTGGAACCTCGTCACGTCCAACAACATCAACGAGGCACCGAATTTTGGCCGCGCCCTGCCGCCGCATTCGGAGCGCTATGCGCGTGCCAGGGAGTTCCACGACGTCGTCACCGGGCTTTGGGACAGCTTTGACGACGATGCGTTCTGCCGCGACAAGGAGTCCGGCATCTACGTGCATCCCGACAGGATCCACGCGCTGAACCACCACGGCGAGCACTTCCAGGTCCGCGGCCCGTTGAAGATGGGCCGCCCGCCGCAGGGCTACCCGGTGATCGCCCAAGCTGGCGCTTCGGAGCCGGGGCGCAGCCTGGGTGCGGAGACGGCCGACGTGATCTTCAGCGCGGCGCATTTCATGGACGACGCCCAAGCGTTCTACGCCGACATCAAGGCGCGGGCGGAGCGGTTCGGGCGCGACCGGGACGACATCAAGATCCTGCCCGGCGTCGCCATCGTCTGGGGCCCGACGGCGGCGGAGGCCGAGGACAAGTTCGACGCGATCAGCCGGCTTTGGCCGCTGGAGATCGCGATCCAGGGCGTGACCGGCGGCATTGGGCTGGATATCAGCCGATACTCGCCCGATGAGCCGTTTCCCGAGCTGCCGCCATCCAACGGCATCCAGGGGCACCAGCGCGCCATCACCGAGTTCGCCCGGCGCGGCAACCTCACCATCCGGCAGACCGCCCAGCGGCTCTCGGCGTCGATCAAGCACCGCAGCCTGGTCGGAACCACGCAGACGATCGCCGACGACCTCGAAGCGTGGTTCCGCGCCGAGGCCTGTGACGGGTTCATCACGATGCTGCCCTACCAGTTGCAAGGCCTGCTGGAATTCACCGAGCACGTGGTGCCGGAGCTGCAGCGCCGGGGGTGTTCCGGACCGCATACACCGGCCCGACACTGCGCGAGCATCTGGGCATTCCCCGCCCGGCCAGCCGTTACGCCCGGGTCGAGGCACGAAGCTGATCGAAGCCTTGCGGAAGGCGGGGGAAAGGCCTGATGGTCCCCCGCCGCCAGAGAGCAGCGTGAACGGAGACCAGCCATGACCGACATCGCCACGCACGAACAACGGCTGGACCGGCTGGCCGAGATCGGGGTGCGCGTCGGGCTGGGCTTGCGGTCCGGCCAGGAAGTGATCCTGACCGCACCGGTTGGCGCCTTGCCGCTGGTGCGGCGCATCACCGCCCACGCCTACCGGGCCGGGGCCAGCCAGGTCACCACCTTGCTGTCGGACGAGGAAGCCACCCTGGCCCGCTACCAGTATGCCGAGGATGCGGCGTTCGACTACGCTCCCGCCTGGCTGTTCAAGGGTATGGCCAGCGCCTATCGCGGCGGGGCCGCCCGCATGGCCATCGCCGGCGACAACCCGGCCCTGCTTGCCGGGCAGGATCCGGCCCGCGTGTCCCGGGCCAACCGCGCGCGCTCCAAGGCCTACCAGCCCGCGCTGGAACTGATCACCAATTTCGCCACCAACTGGACCATCGTCAGCGCCGCGACGCCGGCCTGGGCGGCCCAGATGTTCCCCGGGCTGACGGAGGATGCGGCGGTCGCCAAGCTGTGGGACGCGATCTTCGCCGCCTCCCGCGTGGACGCGCCGGATCCGGTTGCCGCCTGGGCCAGCCACAACGCCGCCCTCCACGCCCGCACCGTCCAGATGAACGGCAAGCGGTTCGCGGCCCTGCATTTCCAGGGGCCGGGCACCGACCTGCGCGTCGGGCTGGCGGATGGGCATATCTGGATGGGCGGATCCGAGACCGCCAAGAACGGCATCACCTGCAACCCGAACATCCCTACGGAGGAGATCTTCACCACGCCCCACCGTGCCCAGTGCGACGGCTTTGTCCGCAGCACCAAGCCGCTCTCCTATGGTGGGACGCTGATCCGGGACATCGTGGTCCGCTTCGAGGCGGGCCGTATCGTGGACGCGCAGGCGAGCAGCGGGCGGGACGTCCTGGAGAAGGTCCTGGACACCGACGAGGGTGCGCGGCGCCTGGGCGAAGTGGCGCTCGTGCCGCACTCCTCGCCCATCTCGGCCAGCGGCCTGCTGTTCTACAACACGCTGTACGATGAGAACGCCGCCAGCCATGTCGCCATCGGCCAAGCCTACCGCACGTGCCTGGAGGGCGGTACCACGGCCGGCGACGCCGAGCTTGCCGGGCGCGGCGCCAATTCCAGCCTCATCCACATCGACTGGATGATCGGCTCCGGCGAGGTGGACGTCACGGGCGTCTACGCCGACGGCACCGCCGAGCCCATCATGCGGGCGGGTGAATGGGTTTGAGCCGGCGCCCCGGCACAGACGCGGGCGGAGGACGAAGGTGAGCGTTCCCTTCTCGCCGGACCGCCTCTGGCAGAGCCTGGAGGAGATGGCGCGCATCGGTGCCACGCCCGATGGCGGTGTCAGGCGCCTCGCCCTCTCCGTGGAGGATGCCGTGGCCCGCGCCCTGTTGCGGGACTGGGCCCTGGCAGCTGGGTGCAGCATGGACGTGGACCGCCTCGGCAGCATGCATGCGACCTATGCCGGCGCCGATCCGGATGCGGCCCCCGTCGCGATCGGCAGCCACCTGGACACTGTCCCGACCGGCGGGAAATACGATGGCGCTTACGGCGTGCTGCTCGGGTTGGAGATCGTGCGGGCGCTGCACGAGGCGGGGCGGCGCACCAGTGCGCCGATCACGGTGGTGAACTGGACCAACGAGGAGGGTTCGCGCTTTAGCCCGTCGATGTCGGCGAGCGGCGGGGCGATGGGCGTCCTCGCCGAAGCGGAGGTGCTGGGCGCGCCGGACAATTTTGATCCATCGATCACCTATGGCGACGCGCTTAACCCCATCGGCTGGGCCGGCACCGCCGACCCGGTGATGGCCCGCGGCTTTGCGGCCTACTACGAAGCCCATATCGAGCAGGGGCCGACCCTGGAACGGGACCGCATCCCGATCGGCATCGTCACCCATTGCATCGAGGTCCAGCAGTGGTCCGTGATCGTCACCGGCCGTGACGGCCATGTCGGCTCGCCCATGGCGGGGCGGCAGGATGCGTTGGCGGCGACGGCGGAGTTGGTGCTGGCACTGGAGCGCATCGCGATCGAGACCGGCGGGATGGCCACGGCCACGCGGCTGAGCTTGCAGCCCGATGCGCGCGGCAACATCCCCTCCTCGGTGCGCCTAGCGGCGAATATCCGCCACCCCGATGCTGACGGCAATGCTCGGATGAAGGCCGCCTTCAGCCAAGCGATCACCGGGCTGACGGCGCGGCGCGGCGTGCAGGTCGAGGTCGAGCGCGTCGGCGGCTATCCCCGCGTTCCGTTTGCACCACCGCTGCTCGATACCCTGCGGCGCAGCGCCGGTGCCGCGCAGCTCCGGTATCGCGACATGCCCGGGCCGATCCCGCAGGATGCGCAGCACCTCGGCATCGTCGTGCCCTCGGCGCTGATGTTCATTCCCTGCCATGGCGGCGTCAGCCACCACCCGTCGGAGAGCATCTCGCGCGAATGGTGCGAAGCGGGCCTTGCTGCGATGGGGCCAGCCGTGATCGAGGCTGCCGGGGGACTGGTCTGAGGCTCTCCCGTTCCTCAACGGGCCGAAGCAGGTTCTCGCGCAGCATGCGCCCGGCATAGGCCTGCCGGAACACGCCGCGCCGTTGCAGGATGACACGACGGAGCGGGTAAACTGCTCCCAGGTGCCCGGCGACACGGTGGGGGTCAGGATGAAGCCGCCGCAGGTGGCTGACGGGCTGGAGGCCTGGTACACCGGCATGGCCTGCGACGGCTTCGTGGTGCCGCCCGACCCGTTCGCGACGGCGTTGGAGATGGCCGCCGATTGGGGCGGGTACGGCCTGATCGTCCGCACGCTACGCCGGTTCGTCAGAGTACGGCGAGCATCCCTCCGTCGACGTAGATGATCTGGCCGTTGACGTAGTCGGAGGCGGCGGAGGCGAGGAAGATCGCGGTGCCGGCCAGTTCGCCGGGCTTGCCCCAGCGGCGGGCCGGGGTGCGGCCGACGACCCAGCCGTTGAAGGCGGGATCGTTGACCAGCGCCTCGTTCATATCGGTCAGCATGTAGCCGGGGCCGATGGCATTGGCCTGGATGTTGTGGGCCGCCCACTCCGCGGTCATCGCCTGGGTCAGCATCTTGATGCCGCCCTTGGACACCGTGTAGGGCGCGACCGTGGCCCGCGCCGCGGCACTGGTCAGCGAGCCGATGTTGATGATCTTGCCACCACCGCGTGGCACCATCCGCCGCGCTGCCTCGCGCCCGACCACGAAGGCGCTGGTCAGGTTGGTGTCGATCACGCGCTGCCAGTCGGCGGTGGCCAGCTCCAGCATCGGCTTGCGGTATTGGATGCCGGCGTTGTTGACCAGGATGTCGACCGCGATCCCCGCCGCGTCCAGTGCGTCGAACGCCGCCAGCACGGCCGCCTCGTCCGTCACGTCGAACCGGCTCTCATGCACGGTATGGCCGGCCTGGCGCATGGCGGCGGCGGCCTCGGCCAGGCGGCCGGGGTCCGCGCCGTTCAGCACGATGGCGGCGCCGGCCTCCGCCAGCCCCTCGGCCATGGCCCGGCCCAGGCCGCGGGAGGAGCCGGTGACCAGGGCGGTGCGGCCCGAGAGATCGAACAGGCCCATCCTATGCCTCCGTCCGGCGCACGGTCAGGTCCGTGCGCTCGAACACCGCCGGGAGCAGCTCGGTGCCGAGGCCCGGCCCCTCCATCGGCAGCACATAGCCATTCTCGATCACTGGCATGATTGTCACCAACTCCTTGTACCATCCCGTGTAGAAGGCGCGTACGCTCTCCTGGATCAGCGTGTTCGGCTGGCTGAAGCTGGCGTGAATGCCGGCGACGAAGCCGACCGGGCCCGTGCAATCATGCGGGGCGAACGGCTTGTGGTAGGTGTCGGCCATGGCGGCGATCTTGCGCCCCTCGGTCAGACCGCCGGTCCAGCAAAGATCGGCCATCACGACGCTCATCGCGTCGCAGTCCAGCATTTCCTTATAGGGGAAGCGGCTGCCGAGCGTCTCGCTGGCGCAGATCCACACGTCGGTCGAGCGGGCGAGCTCCGCCAGGGCCGGGGGCGAGTTCATGCGGATCGGGTCCTCGTACCAGGTGGGCTCATAGGGTTCGAGCCAGTGGGCCAGCTTCTTGGCCATCGGCAGGTTCCACAGCGAGTGGAACTCCACCATGATCTGCATCCGGTCCCCGACGGCGCGGCGGATCTTCTCGAATGGGGCGATAGCAGCCTTCAGCTCATCCTTGGAGAGGGACATGCCTTCGTTGGCGATCGCCGCCGGGTCGAACGGCCAGATCTTCATCGCCGAGATGCCCTGCTCCAGCAGGCTCTCCGCCACGGCGTCGGCGCGGTTCATGAAGCCGTGCAGGTCCTCGTACGGGCCGGCGGCGTCGTCGAAGTTCCAGGTGGCGACGGGCTTGATGTCGTGCGAGCGCACGTAGCCGTAGCCGGCGCAGGTGTTGTAGATGCGCTGCTTCGGCCGGCACAGGCCGCCGAGCATCTGGTGCACCGGCTGGTTGCACACCTTGCCGAACACGTCCCATAGCGCGATGTCGATCGCCGAGGCCGCGCGGTATTCCACCCCGGTGGAGGACTGCGCCATCGGCAGGTTCAGCATCTCGCGGTGGATCGCCTCGATATGCAGCGGGTCGCGGCCGAGCACGCGGCCGGCGAGCGTGTCGTGGATGTGCGCCTCCACCGCCCCGGCGCCGTAGAACGTCTCGCCCAGGCCGATCACGCCGGCATCGGTGTGCACGCGCACCCACAGGACATTGGAGAACTCCGCCGTCCGCAGCGTCTCGAGAGCGGTGATCCTCATCATACCTCCGGCTTCGGGCTGGTCTGGGGAGGACCGTATTGGCCGGCACCGGATACCACAACTCCGGCTCTCCCGGCCGGTATCAGGGCGCGCACCGCGGCTTCGCAGACTGCGGCGACCGCGACGGTGCCGGCGCGGTCAGCCGACGTAGCCTCGAAGGTCAAGGCA
>CAXSEK010000048.1:0-10670 GCA_964235625.1 uncultured Acetobacteraceae bacterium | reverse complement strand
GTGCCGCACGCCAGGCTCTCGAGCATCACCAGGCCGAACGTGTCGGTCAGCGATGGGAACACGAACACGTCGGACCCGGCAAACGCCGCCGCCAACGGCGTGCCGTGCCGCATACCGACGAAATGCGCGTCCGGGTAGCGGCGCTCCAGCGAGGCACGGGCCGGGCCGTCGCCCACCACGACCTTGCTGCCTGGCAGGTCCAGGCTCAGGAAGGCGCCGATGTTCTTCTCCACCGCGACGCGCCCGACATAGGCGAAGACGGGGCGGGGATACGGCCAGTCCTCCCGCGGCTCCGGCTGGAACGCGTCCAGGTCCACGCCGCGCGACCAGGCCCGGATGTTGCGGAACCCGCGCGCCGCCAGATCCTGCCGCAGGCTCTCGGTCGCGACCATGATCCCCGCCCCAGCGCCATGGAACCGCCTCAGCCAGACGTAGGTAAGCGAGGTCGGCACCCGGGTGCGGGCGTGCAGGTACTCCGCAAATCGCGTGTGGAAGGCCGTGGTGAACCGCCAGCCCCGCCGGATCGCCAGCGCCCGTGTCGCGAAGCCGAGCGGCCCCTCGGTCGAGATGTGCAGCGCCTCGGGCTCGAACGCGTCGATTAGCCGTGCCAGCCTCCGTCGCGGCAGCAGCGAGAGCCGGATGTCCGGATAGGTGGGGCATGGCACGGTGCGGAACTGGTCTGGGCCAATTACCTCAGCGGTGTGCCCCATCGCCGTCAGCTCCCGGACGAGCGTCAAGAGTGTCCGCACCACGCCGTTCACCTGTGGCAGCCAAGCGTCCGAGATGATGAGGATGCGTTGCGGCGCCTGGATATCCGCCAGCAGTCCAGCGTCAGGCAGGAACGGTCATCCCCGGGCGCCGTGGGGCCGCGAACGATAGGCGGTTCTCGGCCGCCCAGTCGATCAACTCCAGCCGCCCATCCTCATGCTCGACGAGCGCGGTGCAGCTCTCGACCCAGTCACCGTCGTTGATGTAGAGCACGCCACCCACCTCCCTCATCTCGGCATGGTGGATGTGGCCGCACACCACGCCATCGAACCCGCGCCGCCTCGCCTCAGTCGCCACCGCATGCTCGAACCGGTCGATCGCCTTCACCGCTTCCTTCACCCGGCGCTTCAGCCACGCGGACAACGACCAATACGGGTGCCCAAGGCGCCGCCGGACGGCGTTGAAATGACGGTTCGCTACTAAGGCGACAGTGTAGGCCTGGTCCCCGAGCAAAGCCAGGAATTTGGCGTAGCGCACCACGCTGTCGAACTCGTCGCCATGCATCACCAGCAAGCGCCGCCCATCCGCCGTCATGTGGGCGGCATCCGGACGCAGCTTCACGCCGGCGACCTCGAGGCCCATTGGCAGCCAGGCGCGGACCATCTCGTCATGGTTGCCAGGGATGTAGGTGACCTCCGTTCCGGACTGGGCCTTCTTCAGAATCAGGCGGATGACCTCGTCATGCGAGGCGTTCCAATACCAGGATTTCCGCAACCGCCAGCCATCGACGATGTCGCCCACCAGATACAGGAAGTCGCAGCTGCTCTGGCGCAGGAAGTCTGCCAGGAAGTCGCTCCGGCAGTCCTTGGTGCCCAAGTGGAAATCGGAGATGAAGATGGCGCGATACCGGTGCGCGGGCCGCGGTGCATCATGGATGGCGTTCATAACGGAATGTCTGAGCTCCGCGCGACCCTGGCTGGGTAGGGTGGTCATAGGCGGGGCTCCCGCGCCGGGTCAGTTAAGGTTACGTGACGTCAGGACCGTGCCGCAGCGTCCCGCACTGCGTTCCTGGCCGTGCCGCCGGGCGTGCACCCGTGACCGGGCCGGGCTACGCTCCCCTCCAACGGACCGGAACGAAGCCAAGTGCGCACCCAAGTCGGAATTATCGGCGCCGGGCCAGCCGGCCTGCTTCTCGCCCGCTTGCTGCATATCGCGGGCATCGACACCGTGGTCTTGGAAAGCCGCTCCCGCGGCTATGTGCTGGGCCGGGTACGGGCCGGCGTGCTGGAGCAGGGCACGGTCGACACGATGGACGAAGCCGGCGCCGGCGCGCGGCTACATGCCGAGGGGCTGCTGCATGAGGGGATCGTGCTGCGCTTCGACGGCGCGAACCATCTGGTGGACGTCGCCGGGCTGACGGGCAAGCACGTCACCGTCTATGGGCAGCAGGACGTGGTGCGGGACCTGATCGCGGCCCGGGAGGCGGACGGCGCGCCCCTGCTGTTCGACACCCTTGCCGACGCCATCGACCCGGCGACGGCCACGATCCAGTTCACCCGGAACGGTGTCGCGGACACGCTCGAATGCGATCACGTCGTCGGCTGCGACGGATTCCATGGCATCGCCCGCACCACCATCCCGCCCGAAATGCTGCGGGTCTACGAGCGCGTCTATCCCTTCGCCTGGCTGGGCATCCTCGCGGAGGCACCCTCGGCCCTGCATCTGGTGTCCTACGCGCACCACGATCGCGGCTTCGCGCTCTCCTCCATGCGCTCGCCGACGATCAGCCGCCTCTACATCCAGTGTGAACCGGATGAGGACCTCGGCGCCTGGCCGGACGAGCGGATCTGGGACGAACTGGACACGCGGCTGACCGCCGGGCGAGGGCTGGCGCGCGGCCCCGTGCTGCAGAAGGGCATCACGCCGATGCGCTCCTTCGTCGCCGAGCCGATGCGCCATGGCCGGCTCTATCTCGCCGGGGACGCCGCCCACATCGTGCCGCCGACCGGTGCGAAGGGCATGAACCTTGCCGTGGCCGACATCCGCGTGCTGGCGGCGGCGCTGCGCGCCCACTACCGCGAGGGCACGGACGCCTTGCTCGACGCCTATTCCGCCACCTGCCTGGACCGGGTCTGGAAAGTGACCCGGTTTTCCTGGTGGATGACCTCGATGCTGCACCGCTTCCCCGGCGCGGACCCGTTCGACACGAGGCTGCAGCTGGCCCAGTTGCGCCATGTGGTAGCCTCGCGGGATGCGGCGGCCGACCTGGCCGGCAATTACGTCGGCCTGCCGCTTTAGGAGACCTGCCATGCCTTTCGCAACCCGCAACGGCGTTCGCCTGTATTGGCGTGCCGATGGCCACCCGACCCGCCCGGCGCTGCTGCTGCTGAACTCGCTCGGGTGCGACCACGCGATGTGGGACGGCGTGGTGCGGGTGCTCGCCGGCCGGTTCCGGCTGTTGCGGATGGATACCCGCGGCCATGGTGCGTCGGACGCTTCCTCCGGCGACACCACGATCGCCGACCTGGCGGACGACGCCGTCGCGGTGCTGGACGCGGCCGGGGCGAAGCAGGCGGCGGTCGCCGGCGTGTCCATGGGCGGCATGACCGCGATGCACCTGGCGATCACCGTCCCCGAGCGGCTGACCGCGATCGCGATCTGCAACAGCACGGCGCAGGTGGACCCGAAGCCCTGGACGGAGCGGGCCACCGCGATCCGCGCCAACGGCATGGCAGTGATGACGGACGCCATCATGCAACGTTGGTTCCCGGAGGTGGTAATCGCCGCCAATCCGGCCTGGCTCGACACGGCCCGTGCGACGTTCGAGGCGCTGGACCCGAACGGCTATGCCGGCTGCTGCATGGCCATCGCCGGGTTGTCGGTGCAAGACGGCCTGCCAGGGATCGCCACGCCCACGCTGGTAGTCGCCGGCTCGCTGGACCGCGCGACGCCCCCGGCCACAGGAGCCGAACCGATCGCCGCCGCCATCCCGGGTGCCCGCCTGGTCAGTCTACCGACGGGACACATCTCGCCGCTGGAGCAGCCCGACGCACTGGCGGCGCTGCTCGCCGACTTTTTCCAGCCGCACAGCGCCGGAACCACGCTGGAAGCAGGCCGGGCCGCCCTGTTCGACGCCGGGATCGTCAATCGCCGGGCCGTGCTGGGCGATGCCTGGGTCGACAAGGCACTCGCCAAGCAAGGTGGCTTCGCGTGGGAGTTCCAGCAGTTCATCACCCGCTTCGCCTGGAGCGAGGTCTGGGGCCGCCCCGGGCTGGACCACCGGACAAGGCGCATCATCGTGCTGGCGATCACGTCCGCCCTCGGCCGCTGGGAGGAGTTCCGCCTGCACACCCGCGCCGCGCTGGAACAGCATGGGCTGACGGAGGAGGAGGTGCGCGAGGTGCTGATCCAAGCCGCCATCTATGCCGGCGTGCCAGCCGCCAACACCGCTTTCGCGATCACGGAGGAGATCCTGTCCGCCATGCGGGCGGAGTGACGGCCACCAGAGGGCAAAGCCTTACCCTGCCCGGCCCACGTCATGGCGTGGCTCGTTGCGAAGGCGCTCCATCGTCGCGGAGCAGATTGAGCGATTTCGGCCAGCGTGCCTGCACCTGGCTCACCTGCTCCGGTGTCAGCGCGGGGGCGTCCACCACCTGATGCGGAATGACGGCGAAGCTGTCCGGGTCCACCCAGCACTGCACGTCCGCCAGGGTGCGCGAGCAGTAGGGCGGCTTCTCGGGCAGCGCCTCCCGCGGGGCGCAGTAGGTCTGCCGGCGGTCCAGCCGCACGACCGAGCAGTCCCGTCCCGTCACGGCCGAGACGCCGATATCCACCACATCCCGTCCGAATACAGTGACGCTCGCCGCCTCCACGCCCACCAGCGCCTCCGTGGCCACGCATCCGCCGAGGCCTGGCAACAACAGGAGGAGAAGCCAGCGCCATGGGACCATGGACCGCAGCAAAGCACCCAAAGATGAACGCAGGGTTTCCCGCGTGCTGGCACACCGCTATAGTCCCGTGCCGGTTAGAGGGATTTGTCGCAGCGTGGCTGATATTTTCGACGAGCTGAACCAGGACCTGCGAGACGAGCGTGCCCGGGCCATGGCCAAGCGGTACGGCGTGGCCGGCGGAATCGTCGTGCTGCTGGTGCTGGCCGGCGTGGGCGGGTGGCAGGGCTGGAAGTGGCATGAGCGCCAACTTGCCGAGGCCGCCGCCCCCGCGTTCCTGGCCGCGATGCACCAGGCCGACGCCTTGCAGCCCGGCAACGATCCCGGCCGCCTGCCTGCCGCCGATGCCTTCGCCAAGGTCGCCGCCTCCGCCCCGGCTGGCTACGCAGCCCTTGCCCGGTTGCGTGAGGCCGCCCTGCGCTGGGATGCCGGGGACAGCATTGCGGCGCTCGGCCTATGGGATGGCGTCGGCAATGATGGCGCCGTAGACGCGCCGCTGCGGGACCTGGCCGCCCTGCTCTGGGCCCAGCACTCCGTCGACAAGGGTGATCCGGCCGCCATCGGCCCGCGCACCGCCAAGCTCGAGGCCGCGGGCAATCCCTGGCGCGCCCTGGCCGAGGAGGTGGACGCGTTGGTCGCCCTCCGGCAGGACGACAAGGACAAGGCGACCCGGCTGCTGCGCGCCGTGTTGACGGACCCGCTGGCGGCGGACGGGCTGCGTGGCCGGGCCAGCGCCTTGCTGACGCTGCTCGGCGCACCGCTGGAGGCGAAGGGATGAGCCGCCCCGGGTTGAACCGGCGCGCCCTGCTGCGCACGGCCTCCCTCCTGTCCGCGGCGGCATTGCCGGGCTGCTCCTACATCGAGGACTTGTTCGAGAGCAGCAAGCCGGCCCTACCGGGCAAGCGCGAGACAGTGATGGCCAGCACACGCGGCTTGCAGGTGGACACGGCGTTCCGCACGCCGGTCACGCTGCCGCAACCGGTGCTGAACCCGGACTGGCCGCAATCCGGCGGCATCGCGGCGCATGTGATGAACAACGTCCAGCTCGGGGATCTGCGCCGGTCCTGGCGCCGCTCCATCGGCGAGGGCGGCGGCTACCGGCAGAAGATCACGGCCACCCCCGTCGTGGGCGGCGGCCAGGTGTTCACCATGGACTCGGACGGCAGCGTGAGCGCGTTCGACCTGGCCAGCGGCACCCGCCGCTGGAACACGGACACGGAGCCGAAGAAGGATCGCAGCACAAACGTCGGCGGCGGACTGGCGGTCGTCGGCAGCACCGTGTTCGCCACCACGGGGCGGGCCGAAGCACTGGCGCTCGATGCCCGCACTGGCAAGATCGGCTGGCGCACCTCGATCGACACGCCGGCGCGCTCCGCCCCGACGATTGCCGACAACCGACTGTTCGTCACCACCTTGGACAACCGGATGCTGGCGCTCTCGCCCTCCGACGGGAAGCGGCTGTGGAGCTACCAGGCGACCGCCGCGGCCACGAGCGTGCTCGGCGAACCGGCCCCCGCCTATGCCGATGGGCTGGTGGTAGGCGGTTTCGGCTCCGGCGACCTGGTGACGCTGCGGGCGGACACCGGCACCCTGGTTTGGAGCGACAGCCTGGCCGCGGCGCGCGGGCGTAACAGCCTGGCCGACCTCTCGGCCATCCGCGGCCTGCCGTTGATCTCGGACAACGTCGTGTATGCCATCGGCGTCGGCGGCCTGCTGCTGGCGCTGGACCTGCGCTCCGGCCGGCGGTTGTGGGAGCGCGAGGCGGCGGGCGAGCACACGCCCTGGATCGCCGGCGACTGGCTGTTCGTGCTGACCCAGGACCAGATCGTGGCCTGCCTGGCCAAGGCGGATGGCCGAGTACGCTGGCTCAGCCAGTTGCCGCGCTACGAGAACGTCGAGAAGTCACGCGACCCGATCTTCTGGACGGGGCCGATCCTGGGCGGGCAATACCTATACTGTGCCGGATCAACGGAGAAGCTGATCGCGGTGAACCCGGTGAACGGCAACGTGCTCGGCGAGATGGACCTGCCGGACCAGGTCTCGGTCGGCATGGTGGCAGCACAAGGCAAGCTGCTCGTGGTCACGGACGATGCGACCCTCTCGGCGCTAGGCTAGCACTGTGCTGCCCTCAGTCGTAATCGCCGGGCGGCCGAATGTGGGCAAGAGCACGCTGTTCAATCGCCTGGCCGGCCGCCGCCACGCGCTGGTGGCCGATACGCCGGGCGTGACGCGGGACCGCAAGGACGCGACGGCGCAGTTGCGCGGGCGGATGGTGCGGCTGGTGGACACGGCGGGACTCGAGGAGAGTGCACCCGAGACGCTGTATGGCCGCATGCGCGCGAGCTCGGAGGCGGCGGTGGACGGCGCCGACCTCGTGGTGTTCGTGGTGGATGCCCGCGCCGGGATCACCCCGGCGGACAGCCACTTTGCCGCCTGGCTGCGCCGCCAGGGGCGCCCGGTGCTGCTGGTCGCCAACAAGGCAGAAGGGCGCGGCGGGGCGCAGGCGGCGATGGAGGCCTACAGCCTCGGGCTGGGCGAACCGCTGGCCGTGTCCGCCGAGCACGGCGACGGACTGGCCAACCTGATGGGGGAGATCGCCGACCGCCTGCCGGAACCGCAGGAGGAGGACGACCTCAACCGCCCGCTGCACCTGGCGATCGTGGGGCGGCCGAACGCGGGCAAGTCCACCCTGCTCAACCAGCTGCTGGGCGAGGAGCGGATGATCACCGGGCCGGAACCTGGCTTGACGCGCGATTCAGTGGCAGTGCGGTTCGCCGACGGCGAGGGCCTGATCGAGCTGGTGGACACCGCCGGGCTGCGCAAGCGGGCGCGGGTGGAGGAGGGACTGGAAAAGATGAGCACCTCGGCCACCATCGAGGCGCTGAAGATGGCGGAGATCGTGGTGCTGTGCGTGGACGCGGTGGAGGGTATCCACGACCAGGATCTGCACATTGCCCGCCTGGTCGAGCGTGAGGGGCGCGGCTGCGTGCTGGCGCTGAACAAGTGGGACGCGGTGCCCGACCGCAACGCCGCCCGCCGGGCGGTGAACGACCGGCTTGAGACGAGCCTGGCGCAGTTGCGTGGGCTGTCGGTGGTGACGCTGTCGGCAATGACGGGGGTTGGCGTGGATAAGCTGCTCCCCGCCATCCGCCGGGCCCACGCCATCTGGAACACGCGCGTGGCGACGGGCGAGCTGAACCGCTGGTTCGAGGCGGCACTGGAGCGGCATGCGGCGCCCTTGGTGGACGGGCGGCGATTGAAGCTGCGATACATCACGCAGCCGAAGGCGCGGCCGCCCACGTTCCTGATCTTTGGAACCCGGGCGGAGCAGACGCCCGAGGATTACCGGCGGTACCTGGTCAACGGCTTACGCGACACCTTCGGGTTGCCCGGCGTGCCGGTCCGGTTGCAGTTCCGTGGGACGAAGAACCCGTACGCGGACGAGTGAGTATGGCGGCAGGCCGGGATTTTGCCTCAAGCTCACCGGAGGACGGCCGTCCTCCGGATACCAGGTGCTTAGGAGCCAGTTCTTAGGGCGCTGTTGCGCGCGACACGTTGTTGCCGGCGCGCTGAAGGGCATCACCCGTCGCCACCCCGGCGCGGCCGACTGCGTCCCCGGTGACTACGCTCGCGTTGTCGAGTGAGTTGCCCACCCGTGCACCGACAGCGGAGGGCGAGCTGTTCCCGTTGCATCCGGCCAGGGCCAGGACGACGGCAACGATAAACGGCGAACGGGTCACGGCACGGCTCCTTCGATGTCTGCGCTCCGCAACGTGGACCCGGCTCGCGGGTTCACTAGAACCAGAGCCAGCGCTCCGCGTTGCCGGTCCGAGCAGGAGACAATGATGGCAGGCACCGCTGACCGAACCGACCCGAAGCTGTGGGACAAGGTAAAGACCGAAGTCACCGAGGGCGACAAGGGTGGCAAGCCAGGACAATGGTCGGCCCGCAAGGCGCAGTTGGCCGTCAACGAATACAAGCACGAGGGCGGCGGCTACCAGGGCGAGAAGCCGGCGGACAATCACTTGGTGGAATGGCAGCGCGAGGATTGGGGCACCAAGTCCGGCGAGGAGAGCGGCAAGACCGGCGAGCGTTATCTGCCCAAGACGGCGCGCGAGGCGCTGACCGATGGCGAGTACCAGCGCACCACCGCCAAGAAGCGGGCAGACAGCGCCAAGGGTATGCAGTTCTCTGCCCAGCCGAAAGACGTGGCGAAGAAGACGGCACCTCATCGTGGCGGCGGCCGAACCAAGGCCGATCTGATGAAGCAGGCGGCCAGCAAGGGTATCAAGGGCCGCAGCCGCATGTCCAAGACCGAACTGGAGCATGCGCTGCATGCCTGAGTTGACGGACACCGAGCGGCAGCAGATCGCCCGCGACTTCCACCAGGTCGTCAATATGCCGCCAGCCATCCTGCGCCACTGGCTGGACAGCGAGGACAGCCGGTCCGTCGGCATGACGCACGAGGGCGAGCGCGTCACCGGTGAAGGCAGCGAGGAGTCGGTCGGTCACGAGATGGGCCGACGCATCCTCGCCCTGCGCGCGAAGAAGGCGGCCGACCTGGACGACGAGGACTTCGCCGCCATACGAAAGGTGGTGGGCTACATTCACCGCCACGGCACGCAGCGCCCCAAGGGCGACGTGACCGATACGAGGTGGCGCAAGTCCCTGATGAATTGGGGACACGACCCGCTGAAATAAGCCTTTCCAGCCGTATCCGCCTCCGCCACACTCCCCGCCAAGAGAATGCCGCAACAAGCGGCGCGTTGGGGGACCGTTCGATGGGTTTGGAAAGCCGGACAATACGCCAGGTGACGATGCGGCTCGTGCCGTTCCTGGTGCTCTGCTACTTCGTCGCCTATCTGGACCGGGTCAATGTCGGGTTCGCGGCGTTGACCATGAGCAAGGACCTGAACCTGTCGCAGACGGCGTTCGGATTCGGCGCCGGCATCTTCTTCATCGCCTACTTCATCTTCGAAGTGCCCTCCAACCTGTTCCTGGAGAAGTTTGGCGCGCGGAAATGGATCGCGCGTATCATGCTGAGCTGGGGCATCCTCTCCGGTTCGATGGCGTTCATCACCGGCGAATACAGCTTCTATACTGTGCGGGTGCTGCTCGGCTTCGCGGAGGCCGGCTTCTTCCCCGGCATCATCTTCTTCCTCACGTTGTGGTTCCCCGCTGCCGAGCGGGCGCGGATCATCGGCCTGTTCATGGCGGCGATCCCGCTCTCCTCCGTGATCGGCGCCCCCATCTCGGGCCTGCTGCTCGGGCTGGACGGTTGGATGGGCCTGCATGGCTGGCAGTGGTTGTACATCCTCGAGGCAGCCCCGGCGCTGATCTTGTCCGGCGTGGTGTATTTCTACCTGACCGACAAACCCGCCGATGCGACGTGGCTGGGCGCCGAGGAGCGCGGCTGGTTGATGGCCCGGCTCGCGGACGAGCGCCGCCAACGGGAGACCGCGCGCCACTACAGCGTGTTGCAGGCGATGATGAACCCCCGGGTGCTGGCCGTGGCGATGGTGTATTTCGGCGCCAATGCCTGCAATTACGGCCTGAGCTTCTTCCTGCCGACCATCATCAAGGGCTTCGGCGGCCTGAGCAACGTGCAGGTCGGCTTCATTACCGTCCTCCCGTATTTCGTGGGCATGGTCGGCATGATCTGGTGGGGCCGCCGCTCGGACGCCCACCGGGAGCGCAAGGGCCACGCGGCGTTCGCTCTGTTCATCGCCGCAGCGGGCATCGGTCTCTCGACCCTGCTGCCGGACCCGACCATGAAGATGGCGGCGTTGACGGTGGCGGGCTTCGGCATCTTCTCCTGCCTGCCGGTGATCTGGACGCTGCCGACGGCGTACCTGTCCGGCGCCGCCGCGGCGGGCGGCATTGCGACGGTGAACGCGATCGGCAACCTGTCCGGCTTCTTCGGCCCTTATGCCATGGGCTATCTCAGGGACAAGACAGGCAACTTCAACGCCGGGCTATGGTGCCTGTCGGCGGTCGGCTTCATGGCGGTCGGCA
>CAXSEK010000047.1:0-10719 GCA_964235625.1 uncultured Acetobacteraceae bacterium | reverse complement strand
CCTTCAGCACGTCCGCCTCGCCCAGCACGGCCGCCGTCACCTGGATGCCGCCGGTGCCCCAACCATAGGGCAGCGGCATCTCCCGGCTACCGAACGGCACCTGGTGGCCAGGGATGGCGACGCCCTTCAGGATCGCGCGGCGGATCATCCGCTTGGTCTGCTCGTCCAGGTAGGCGAAGTTGTAGCCGTTCACGAGGCCTGCTCCACATCGGCCCGCATGCGGCGGACCGTCTCCAGCTCGCTTTGGAAATCGACGTAGTGCGGCAGCTTCAGGTGCTCGACGAACCCCGTCGCCTCGACGTTGTCGCAGTGGTACATCACGAACTCCACATCCTGCGCCGGGGCCGTCGCGTCCTCGCCCAGTTCGGCGGCGCGCAATGCCCGGTCCACCAGCGCCATCGCCATGGCCTTGCGCTCGGACTGGCCGAAGCACAGGCCGTAGCCGCGGGTGAACTGCGGCGGCTCGGTGCGGGACCCGGCGAACTGGTTGACCATCTGGCACTCCGTCACCGCCACGTCGCCGATATCGACGGCGAAGCCCAGCTCCGGCGGCACGATCTCCACCGCCACGGTGCCGACCCGGATCTCGCCCACGAACGGGTGGGTGCCGCCCCAGCCGCGCTGGGTGGAGTAGCCGAGCGCCAGCAGGAAGCCCTCGTCCGCGCGGGCCAGCGCCTGTAGCCGGGTCGCGCGAGCGGCGGGGAAGGCGAGCGGTTCGCGTGTGAGGTCGATGCCGGGGCCGGGCGCACCGTCGCCCTCGATCAGGCCTTCCGCAGCGAGGATGGCGCTGACCGGCGCCAGGGGTTCGGCCGCGGTGTCGTCTCGGGGGGCGGGCGGGGGGGCCTCGCCTGTGGCGGCCAGTGCGAAATCCAGCAGGCGGTGCGTGTAGTCGTAGGTCGGGCCCAGCACCTGGCCGCCGGGCAGGTCCTTGTAGATCGCCGAGACCCGGCGCGCGACCTCCATCCGCGCCGTCTCCACGGGGAGGCTGGCGGCGAAGCGGGGCAGGGTGGTGCGGTAGGCGCGCAGCAGGAACGCCGCCTCGATCAGGTCGCCCTGCGCCTGCTTGATCGCCAGCGCCGCCAGCCCGCGGTCGAACACCGAACCCTCCGCCATCACCCGGTCCACCGCGCGGCCCAACTGCGCTTCGATCTGGCCGGTGCCGAGTTCGGGCAAGGCCGGGTCGCCGCGGCGCTGCTCCGCCAGCCAGGCATGCGCCGCGGCGATGGCTTGCTCGCCGCCCTTGGTCGCGACATAGGCCATCAGGCGGGCTCCACGTGGAGGCTGCGGGGCAGGGCGGCGAGGGTGCTGCCGGCGCAGACGATGAGGTCGACGCCGCGGGGGAAGGCGGCGTGGTTCGGCCGCCAGCGTGCGGCGAAATCATCCGGCAGGCCGAGGCGGACCACGACCGGTTCGCGCAGGCCAGGGCCGCTCAGCCGCAGGCGTGGCCCCGCCTCCAGGGTGGGGCGTTGCAGGATGAGGGTGGTGCTGGCCTCCGGCCCGTCATGGCTACCCCAGGCGAACGCGTCCAGCGCCGGCAGGTCCAGGCAGACGGCGAAGGCGGCGGTGCCGGGTTCGGCCGTGGGAGCGCCACAATGGAAGCGCTGCCAATCGAGCGCCGCCGCCGCGCCGGCATCGAGCCAGACCGGCGTCTCCGCGTCGGCCAGGGTCAGCAGCACCGCGCCCGTCGCCGGGGCAAGCGGGGGCGGCGCGTGCAAACCCTCTCCGGCCGGGAGGATGCGACCCGGGTTCGCCATCGCGTCCAGCACGGCGCGGAAGCAGGATTGCGCGTCGACGACGGGGTCGGCGAAGCCGGGGAGGTCGGTGGTCATCCGCGCATTGTCGCCATGGTGAAGAACTGCACCCGGGTCGCGGCGGCCTTGGCGGCGGTGGCGGCCCGGCGTTCGGCCTGCACCCGGGCCAGCGCCGCGATCAAATGGGTGAGCGAGCCGGCCCGTGCCGGGTCCTGCAGCGCGCCGTCCAACACGGCGGCGAGTTCCGCCTGCCGCAGGTCCCGCCCTGCGACGTAGGCGTGCCCGGTTTGCCCAGTCTCGGTGCGGATGGTGCACCGGCTGACGGTCACCTCGCCCATGTTGAACGGCGCGCCCCCGCCGCCGGTGCGCCCGCGCACCATGGCCAAACCCAGCTCCGGGCCGCGCAGGCGGGTGTAGCCGGGCAAGGTCGGGCCGTCGGCCAGCAAGGCCTCTATCTCGGCGGCGGTGGCGCGGGCCAGCACGCTCATCCAGTGCTGGCGCTCGGTGGGGGGCTGGTCTGGCACGGCGTTCTCCGAGGCGATGCGGCGGTCTTAACGATGATACGTCTAGACCTCTAGCCAAATCTCGGGCATGTGCTGAACTGTCATGAACGCCGACGCCCAGGTGAACCGGGACAGCCCCGTGCCGATGTGGCACCAGATCGAGCTTGCCTTGGCAGGGGAGATCAGCAGCGGCGTGCTGCCGGCCGGGGCCCAGCTGCCGAACGAGGCCAGCGTCGCCGCCCGCTTCGGCGTCCACCGCCATACGGCACGGCGGGCGCTGGCCACGCTGGCAGAGAAGGGCACCGTCCGCATCCGCCGCGGCCTCGGCACGTTCGTCGAGCCGGCGGTGCTGACCTACCCGATCTCGGACCGCACCCGCTTCACCGCCACCCTGCAGCAGCAGAACCGCCTCGCCCGCCACGACCTGCTGGACGCCGCCGATGGTCCCGCCGACGCCGAGACCGCGGCCGCACTGGCCCTTCCGCCCGGCGGGATCGTGACGGCGTTGCGGACGATTGGCTTCGCGGACGAGATTCCGGTCAGCGTGGCGGTAACCTGGTTCCCCGCCGACCGCTTCCCCGGCCTGGCCGCCCTGTATCGGGAGCTCCGGTCCATGACGGCGGTGCTGGAGCGGTTCGGCCTCGGCGACTACCGCCGCGCCAGCACCCGCATCACCGCGGCAATCCCGACGGAGGAAGAGGCGTCCCTGCTGCGGCAGGCGAGGCGGGACCCGGTGCTCGCCGTGGAGAGCATCGACACAGACCCAGAAGGCCGGCCCGTGTCATTCAGCCGGGTGCGCTTCGCAGGGGAGCGGGTCCAGCTCGTGGTCGGCCAGGGCTGACCGCTAGCGCCCGGTGAACACTGCTGCGCGCTTGTCCAGGAACGCGCTCACACCCTCCGTGAAATCCGCGCCCGAGCCCGCGATGCGTTGGGCATCCCGCTCCGCATCCAGTTGCTGGTCCAACGTGCGGTCCGCCCCCTCCGCGAACACCCGCTTCATCAGCGCCAGCGCCGCGGTCGGCTGAGTGGCGAGGTGCGCCGCCATCGCCTCTGCCTCGGGCATCAGGCGGTCGTCATCCACGGCCCGCCAAATTAGCCCCCAGGCCTCGGCCTGCTCGGCGCCCACCGGCTCGCCCAGCATCGCCATCCCGCGCGCCCGCGCCTCCCCGGCCAGCCGTGGCAGCAGCCAGGTCCCCCCGGCATCCGGGATCAGCCCGATCTTCACGAAGGCCTGGATGAACCGCGCCGACCGCCCCGCCAGCACGATGTCGCAGGCCAGAGCCAAGTTCGCGCCGGCCCCTGCCGCGACCCCGTTCACCGCGCACACCACCGGCATGCGCAGCCCGCGGATTCGGCGGATCAGCGGGTTGAACGTGCGCTCCAGTACCTCGCCCAGATCCGCTTGACGCTCCGGGCCCACGGTCGCCGCCAGGTCCGCACCCGCGCAAAAGCCCCGGCCCGCGCCGGTCAGCAGCAGGGCCCGGCAATCCGCATCCGCATCCGCCTCGTCCAGCGCCGCCCGCAGCGCCTCGTGCAGCGCGTCATCGAACACGTTCAGCTTGTCAGGCCGGTTCAGCGACAGCGTGCGATAGCCCGCGCCACGCTCGACCAGCACCAAATCCGCCATGCTCAAGCCGCCTTCGCCGCCTTCGGATCGTCGATCGCTTCGCCCAGCCGCCGGCTGAGGAACGCGGTCACCGCCACCTCCTCCGCCGTCAGCCCCGGGCTGCCCTCGTCCAGCACCTCGTCCGCCCGCTCCTTCAGCCCCTCAAGCAGGCTGCCATCCAGGTAGCCGTCGAAGATCGCCGGGTGGATGTAGCACTTGCGGCACACCGACGGCGTGTTGCCCAGTAACGCGGCCACCGCCTCCACCGCTTGCACCACGTTCTTCTTGTTCTTCGCCTCCGTGTCGAACCGCTCCAGCTCGTGCAGCGCCATCGCCGCCAGGTTGGTGGCGGCCCAGGTCCGGAAATCCTTCGCCGTGATGTCCTCGCCGCTGACCTCGTGCAGGTAGGCGTTCACGTCGTCCGACGTGATGGCATGCAGCGTGCCCTCCTGGTCGACGAACTGGAACAGATGCTGGCCCGGCAGCTCCCGGCAGCGCTTGACGATGTTGGCCAACCGCCGGTCCTGTAGGTCCAGGTGGTGGTCGATGCCGTGCTTGCCGCGGAAGTCGAACTTGATGCGGCTGCCCTCCACCCGCGTGTGCCGGTTGCGCAGCGTGGTGAGGCCGAAGCTCTTGTTGTCCCGCGCATATTCCTCGTTGCCGACGCGCGCCAGCGTCTTCTCCAGCAGCTTCACCAGCGCGGCCAGCACCCGGCGCCGCGGCAGGCCGGGAAGTGCCAGGTCCTGCTCCACCTGCGCACGGATCTTGGGCAACACCTTCCCGAACAGCAGCATCCGGCCATACTTCGCCTCGTCCCGCACCACGCGCCAGCGCGGGTGGTAGCGGTACTGCTTGCGCCCACGGGCATCCCGCCCCGTCGCCTGCAAATGGCCGTTCGGGTCGCGGCAGATCCACACATCCGCATAGGCCGGCGGGATCGCCAGCTTGCGGATGCGCGTGATCTCCGCCTCGTCCGTGATCCGCGTGCCGTCCGGCAGCGTGTAGTCGAACCCGTCCGTGCCCGGCGTGCGCTTGATGCCGGGCTTGCGGTCGCTGACGTAGTGGAGGCGGGCGGCTTTTGCGGCCTGCTTCGCTTCTTCTATATCGGTCGTGCCAGCGATGGGCACAGAAGTTACGTCGGTCGTGGCGGCCTCCTCGGAAACGGCGTAGCGAGGCTGAACAGTTGGGCCGGCCACCGGGTTCCGCAGGAGGGGCGATGTACGCGACGCTTCGAGACACGACGCTGTATTTTGACGTGGAGGGCGCGGGCCTGGTCCCGGACGGCCCGGTGATGCGGCAGCGCCCGGTCGCGATGCTGATCCACGGTGGGCCCGGCGGCGAACACGCCGGGTTCAAGCCCGCCATGTCCCCGCTCGCGGATACCATGCAGCTGGTCTATTTCGACCACCGCGGCCACGGCCGGTCCGGCCGGGGCGACCCGGCGCGCTACACCCTGGACGAGAACGTGGAGGATATGGAGGCCCTCCGCCGCCACCTCGGCACCGGCCCCATCGTCAGCATCGGCACCAGCTATGGCGGCATGGTCGCCATGGCCCACGCCGCCCGCTACCCGGACGCCGTCGCCAAGCTGATCCTCCTGGTGACGGCCTCCCACCACGGGTTCCTGTCCCGTGCCCAGCAGTTCGTGCGTGACCACGGCACCCCGGAGCAGCAACGCGTCAGCGAGCGGGTCTGGTCCGGCACCACGCAGACCCCCGACCAGATGGCCGAGTTCTACGCCATCATGGGCCCCCTCTACAGCCGCCGCCACGACCCGGCCGCCCAAACCGCCGCCCGCACCCGCTTCCTGTATACGCCGGACCCGCAGAACCGCGCCTTCGGCCCCGGCGGCACCTTGCGCACCTTCGACCTGCGGCCGGAGCTGGGCCGCATCACCGCCCCGACCCTGATCATCGCCGGGGCGCATGACTGGATCTGCCCGCCCGATTGCTCGGAGGAGATCCACCGGCTGATCCCGGGGTCACAGCTGCAGATCTTCGCCGACAGCAGCCCCACGATACGGGCCGACGAGCCGGAGGCGCTGAATGCGGCGATCCGGGGGTTCGTGAGCGCATAGCGCCGTATCATTCGATCAACCCTGACTGGTAATCCTAATGCGCCGCTCGATCGGTCTATGTTCGATGATCCTCTCCCTGTGTTTGTTCGCCTGCGCGGGACCGCTCGCCAGCGCAACGCCCGATCTGTCCGCGCGAGACCAGATCGTCGCGGTGCCGGTGACGGACGCAGCCGGCCAAACGATCCGGATGCAGGCCCGGGTCTGCCGGCCAGCGAGCGACGGGCCCGCACGGTTGGTCGTGATCAACCACGGCTCGCCGCCGAACGCCGCCACGCGCCCGAGGATGACCGTCGGCTCGTGCGGGCAAGAGGCAGCGCGCTGGTTCGTGGGTCGCGGCTACGTGGTCATGTTTCCTTTGCGCCGCGGCTACGGCGCGACCGGCGGGCCTTGGGCCGAGTCCTCCGGCCGTTGCAGTGATGTGGATTATGGCGCGGGCGGCCTCGAGACCGCCCGGGACATCGACGCGGCGGTGAAGTACGCCATGGCGCTCCCGTTCGTGCGCCCGACCGGCGTCGTCATCGTGGGGCAATCGGCGGGGGGATGGGGCACGATCGCCTATGACAGCCTGCCGCATCCCAAGGTGTCGGCCTTCATCTCCATGGCCGGTGGACGCGGCGGCCATCAAGACGACCTCCCGAACCGCAACTGCCACCCGGAGCGCTTGGCGGAGGCCGCCGGACACTACGGTGCGACCGCGTCGACTCCCATGCTCTGGGTCTACGCCGCCAACGACAGCTACTTCGCACCCTCCATTGCCGAGGCGATGTACGCGGCCTTCACGGCGGCCGGCGGCAAGGCCACGCTCATCCAACCGGGCCCGTTCGACGGCGACGGCCACCGCCTGTTCTTCGGCCCGGGCGGCTCCGCGATCTGGGGCCCGATGGTGGAGAGCTATCTGGCAAGCCAACCGACGCAATAGGGGCAGCGGCTTCGCTGGATCAAGCGTCGGTGTCAGCTTTCTAAACGCTTCGATGACAGGCGGCTGCGGAGTATGCCTCGCAGCGTGATCGTTCGGCATCGACCTCGTGCCTGCTCCCTTTCCCGTTTTACACGGGAGAGGGTCGGAGTGAGGGCGGCTCGCGCACCAACGTCAGAGGGCTGACATCGGGTGGGTAGCGGACTGTCGGCTTACAGCACGGAACTAAAGAAAGCGGTCGTCGACTAGCTCCGGGAGTGATTTTTAAGAGAGATCAAACTGTAGTCGGTTGACTTACGCCAACAGTGTGATACGCCGAATCTGGTGAGAAACGAATATCCGCTGCAATCTAGCATTTTGAGTCCCAATGTTCAAAACACTCGAAGCAGCCGCAGATGCACTACTTCTTACAACCTGCAAAAGTCTTCGAGACAATAAAGTTAAGTTCGTTATCGTTGGTGGTTGGTCACCGTTTCTGCGAAAGGGTGCACTCAATCTGCACCATCCTGGAACGAGAGATGTTGACGTTTTATTCAGAGACGAAGATCTTGCCGGAATGCGTCGGGCGATTGAGTACATGCTAAACAGTGGCTTCAAGCTATCTGCCAAGCATGAATTTCAGATGTTACTCAACATTACAGTCGATGCCAGAGAGTTCATATTCAATGTAGACTTTATGCATCCCTCTGAGCAGCGCGATAATCCGGAGTTACTGTCTGAAATATTTGATCTCGGCGTTCCCGACTTATCGGACCCAACCGGGCGGCGCTGGTTCAAATCAATCGTATTTCAGCCCGCTAAGTTAGTCTTTCAGCGCAAACTCTTCTCCACTTTTAAACACAGCGGGCTGGATATTTATGGCAGCAATCTGTCAGAAAATATTCCGTTACTGAGCGAGGCGGGTCTAGTACTCTCAAAACTCAATAGCGTTAAGCAAGTGAAGCGACCCCGGGATGCATTTGACATCTATTATGTGCTTGCCGGCCCCAACGGCAGCGCCGCTGCGGATACGATCAAGATGCTAGCTAACAAGATTGATGAGGTTCAGGAACAGGTTAGGGCGTTTTTGTGCTGGCTTGACGATAGTGCTCATGTGTTTAATGAGAATGTGCGCCGATATGCGCAAATCGATGACGGACAACCGTCAGCGTTTGTGAAGTCGCTGCTGTAGGCTTGATGAGCTAGGATGCCACGTCGGAAACTTTAAATTGATAGTACTCTAGCGTAGGTGGCGCGAGCTCATGAGCGAATCGCTTAAAGGACTTAGAGTTCGCAACTTCTTCGATATCGAAGCAAAAACACTTCTAGACAGGTTCCGAGTAGTTGAGACTCTTCTACCAAACTCCAAGACAAAAGGCGCAGCTCATCGCGGAGAAGAAGGTCGCTACATTGAAACGCTACTTCGATCATTTCTAAATAAACATTTACCAGAGGGCCTGAGGGCAGTCTCAGGTTTTATTTTATGTCCTTCCACGAAGACCGGCGTGGGAGACCTGCGGCGAGTTCAGGGTAAAGATGATCGTCACAGTAGCCAACTTGATATAATAATTTATGACTTCAATTTCTACCCAGTGTTTGAGCGATTTGAAGAATTTTGTATTGTTCCACCGGAGGGCGTAGTCGCCATAATTTCAGTGAAGAAAAAACTGTATAATGCTGATATACATGCCGAGGTTGTTGCGCTAAAGGCGGCATCTGATCTCTGTCAGACACATGGGCGACGTGGACCAATGACAGCTTTGTTCGCTTTTTCGGCGGAGGATAAGAACGACGAGAGCTTAAATGGAAGGATATTTAAGGCAATCAAGGCGACACACTCGGGGGCTTCGTTCGATCCAATGCTTAACGAAGCGTCAGTCATCGCAAGGACATGTATTTTCAAGTTTAGGCCAGAGCACAGCCGTAATGGTAGCGTGCGCTATGTATCGATCCCTTGCGCGGCCGAGCCGCATATTCCTTTGCAACGTCTACTACAAAGTATCTTTTCGGTTTACTACGATGAAACAAGGATTGGACCGAAGGACAGGCCAGGCTTCGTGTCCTTTCGGAAAGATACATTTAGAGATGCGCCGGAGCTTGGTCTGGTCGCCTGTTCGGATCTAGACCGCTGGCAGGCAGTCACGCCACCATGACGCCGTCGCCGTAAGCAAGCCAGCTTCTCGAACGTCCGGTCCCGGGAGAGTAAAATTCCGGCGTAAGCGTCCGACTTGGGGTCGAAAGCGGACCTTCGATCTTCCGGTTCGCGCGGGGCCGCCGTAGTCGATTCAACCGGTAAGTTCGGCATGCAGCGGCAGGATTTTAGTGCGGTCCGTTCGGGCTAATGGCCCCGCATCGCCAGAGCGCGATACGGGCTACGAAACGCTACTCACCCGCGTCCGCCGCGCCACCCCTCGCAGCAACCCGGGCCAAACCCCCACCACCCCCATCACCGCCGTCCGGATCGCCCGGGACCGCGTCGCCCGATACAGGCCATAGGCCAGCCGCACCGGCGGACCGGCTTCGCGTCGCATCGTGCGGTGGTAGGAGGCGGCATCTCGCCCGCCCAGCACCGCGTCGGCGGCCAGCCGGGCCGTGTGCAGGGCGATGGCCATGCCGTCGCCGCAGAAGGAGGGGATCACGGCGGCCTGGTCGCCTAGCCGGTAGAGGCCGTCTTGCTCCGGGCCGGTATGGACGTAGCCGTAGGGGACGCGGAAGATGCTCAGCGGGCGGTCCCATAGCGCGTTGGCGCCGTCCAGCCGGCGGGCCAAATGCGGGTCTTCGCGTTGCAGCGCGGCGAGCAGGGCGGGCCAGGTTTGGCCCGCCGCGTCGAAGCGGGAGCGGTCGACCAGGAGGCATAGGTTGGCGATGCCGTCCTCGATGAGTTGCAGCCCGGCATAGCCGCTTGCGAAGAGCACGACTTCCACGTGGCCGGCCAGTGCGGCTTGTTGCGCCGGGCGGAGGCGGAAGTGCAGCTTGAAGCCGATCAGCGCTTCCGGCTCGGCTGCCGCCCGGGGGGCGCCGCGCAGGTCGTGCTTGCCGGTCGCGAGCAGCACGGGGCCACCGGTCGCCAGTGCCTCGTCCAGGTTGCGCACGCGCACTCCGCGGCGGATGTCCGCGCCGAGGTCGGCGGCGCGCCGCAGCAGCGCTTCGTCCAGCACCAGGCGGGATAGGCCGGCGGCGGCGAATGGCAGGCGCGTCTCCACCATCCGGCCGCGATGCACCAGCCGCAGCGCGCCGATCGGCGATGCACCCAGGGACGCCGCATCCACCCCGAGGAAGGCCAGGTCAGCCAACGCCTCGCCGCTGAGGAACTCGCCGCACACCTTGTGCGCCGGGCCCACTTCGCGCTCCAGCACGGTCACGCCGTGGCCGGCCTGCGCCAGCCGGCATGCCGCCGCGGCGCCGGCCAGGCCGCCGCCGATGACGACCGCGGTCACCGCAGCCGGCCCACACACAGGCGGAACGGGAACACCCAGCGTATCGTGCCGGGCACGCCGGCCTCCGCCAGCAAGCGCTCCCACTCCGCGCGCTTGAACGCCCGTGCGATCGACACGGGCCCGTCATGTTGCACGAAGCGGTGCCAGCGCATCGCCCGGGCGAGCAGGCGGAAGCCGTGATACGGCATGGCGTGGCGGTGCAGGTCGTTCACGAACCAGCCGTGGCGGGCGTGCCGTTCCATCCAGCGCAGGAACGCCACCACCTGCGCGTCCGTGAGGTGGTGGGTGAACAGCGAGCTGATGATGTAGTCGGGCGCTGGGTCGGGCTCGGCCGCCAGCACGTCGCCGGTTCCGAGGTCCAGCGCCAACCCGGGCGAGGCGGCCCGCGCCGCTGCCGCCGCACCGGGGTTCAGGTCGATGCCGCGCAACGCCACCGTCCGGCCGCGTCGC
>CAXSEK010000046.1:0-10739 GCA_964235625.1 uncultured Acetobacteraceae bacterium | reverse complement strand
GGACGCCAGGCTGCGCCACCGGTTGCCGCGCATCGCCCTGTCCGCCCTGGCGATGGCGGCGACGCTGTGGCTGCTGCAGCACCGCGCGTTCGACCCGGCGGTGATGCAGGGCGGCGTGCGCTGGGCCGCGCTGGGCGTGCTGGTGGGGGCGGGGCTGCTCGCCTACGCCGCCGCCGGGTTCGTGCTGGGGGCGTTCGACGCGCGGGAACTGCTGCGCCAGGTGCGCCGCCGCCGCCCCGCTTGACCGCATGGGCGACGGCGGGGAGAACATCGCCCATGCAACGCATCTTCTCGGGCATCCAGCCCTCCGGCATCCCCACGCTCGGCAACTATCTCGGCGCGCTCCGCAACTGGGTGGCGCTGCAGGACGGGCACGAGTGCATCTACTGCGTGGTCGACCTGCATGCGATCACCACCTGGCAGGACCCGGCGACGCTGGCCACGGCGACGCGGGAGATGGCGGCCACCTTCCTGGCCTGCGGCATCGACGACCGGTCGATCCTGTTCCACCAGTCGGCGGTGTATGCGCATGTCCGGCTGGGCTGGATCTTCAACTGCGTGGCGCGGCTCGGCTGGCTGAACCGGATGACGCAGTTCAAGGACAAGGCCGGCAAGAACCAGGAAGCGGTGTCCGCCGGGCTGTACGTGTATCCGAACCTGATGGCGGCCGACATCCTGGCCTACCACGCGACGCGCGTGCCGGTGGGGGACGACCAGCGCCAGCACCTCGAGCTTGCCAACGACATCGCGCAGAAATTCAACCACGATTACGGCGTCGACTTCTTCCCGCAGATCGAGCCGCTGATCCTGGGCCCCGCGGCCCGGGTAATGAGCCTGCGCGACGGTAGCAAGAAGATGAGCAAGTCCGACCCCTCGGACCAGAGCCGCATCAACCTGACCGACGATAGTGACACGATCGCGCTGAAGATTCGCCGGGCCAAGACCGATCCGGAGCCGCTGCCGGAGGAGGCGCGCGGGCTGGAGCACCGGCCGGAGGCGCGCAACCTGGTGGGCATATATGCGGCGCTGACCGATACGGACCATGCCGGCGTGCTGCGCGACCATGGCGGCAAGGGGTTCGGCGTGTTCAAGGAGGCGCTGGCGGCGCTGCTGGTGGAGAAGCTGGCGCCGATCGCGGCCGAGACGAAGCGCTGGCTCGCTGACCCCGGCACGATCGACCGCCGGTTGGGGCAGGGCGCCGAGCGCGCCGCCGCCATCGCCGAGCCGATCGTGGCGGAGGCGGAGCGGCTGGTGGGGTTCCTGAAGGCGCGGGCGTGACGGATCCCGCATGGACCCTGCATTGGTTGGAGGCCGAGGGCACCCTCCAGCCCTGGCGCAAGGCGATCGAGGAGGAGATCGCCGCTGCCCGCGAGGGCGTCGCCGGCTTGGTCGCCCCGCCGCGGCTGGACATCCTGGTGCAATGCCTGCCCGGCCGTGTCATCCCCGAGACCGGAACCGGCGGGCGCGCGTTCCGCAGCACGTTGCTCTCGCTAGAGTTCGACCCCGGCAATGCGAACCTGCCAGCGTCGCTGGCGAGCCAAGCGGTCCGCCGTATGGTCGTCCACGAGGTCCATCACTGCCTGCGCATGGCTGCGCTGGGCTACGGCGAGACGCTCGGAGAGGCTCTGGTCAGCGAGGGATTGGCTGGCCACTTCGTGCGTGCCGTGTGCGGCAGTGCGCCGGAGCTTTGGGAGTGCGCCTTGGATGACGCGGCGTTGCGGGCGAACCACCCCAGCGCGGCCGAACTGGCCTCTAAGGATTACGGCCATGACGCCTGGTTCTACGGCGAAGGCGGCCGCTATCCGCGCTGGCTCGGCTACACGCTCGGTTACCGGACGGTGGGGACATGGTTGTCCCAGGCGCGCGTGGATGGCTGCCGCTGGATCAAAGTCCCGGCGAGCGAGGTCTTGGCCGCAGCAGGGTTGGTGGTTGCTGACGACGCCGTCTGACAGGTGCTAGCGTCACCTTATGAGCAGTGCCGTCCGCAAGCCGATGACGATGGCCGAGTTCCTCGTCTGGGAGGAGCGGCAGGAGTTCAAACACGAGTTCGACGGCTTCCAGCCTGTCGCCATGGCTGGCGGCACGATCGCGCACGCTGACATACAACGCAACCTGGCAATCTTCGTCGGCGGCGCTTTGCGCGGCACGCCATGCCGTTTTCTGGGAAGCGACTTCCAACTCCGTCTTGGGTTCAGCGTGCGGTATCCGGACGGGTCGGTCGTTTGCGGACCGCAGGACCGGACGGCGCGTGGCACTGCCGATCCGGTGGTGGTGTTCGAGGTGCTGAGTCCGTCCACGGCGGAGATCGACCGCATCGTCAAGGTCCGCGAGTATCAGGCCACGGCGTCGGTGATGCGCTACGTCATTCTCGAGCAGGGTCAGGTGGCGGCCACCGTGTTCGCCAGGGCCGGGTCGGGCTGGTCGGGCCATGTGGTCGCCGCGGGCGAGGTTCTGGACATGCCGGAGATCGGCATCAGCGTCGCGCTCGACGACCTATATGAGGGTGTCGATCTCGCGCCCCTCGAAACGGAGTAGCCCGCCATGGATTACCGCTCCCTCGGCCGTTCTGGCCTGCGTGTCTCGCCGCTTTGCCTGGGTGCGATGATGTTCGGCGGGGCCACGGACGAGCCGACCGCGCGCCGCATCATCGACGGTGCGCGGGAGGGCGGGATCAACTTCATCGACACTGCGGACGCTTATACCGAAGGGCGCAGCGAGGAGATCACTGGCCGGGCGGTCGCCGCCCACCGGAGCTGGTGGGTGCTGGCGACTAAGCTCGCCAACCCGACCGGGACGGGGCCGAACGAGCGCGGACTGTCCCGCCGGCACATGTTCAACGCCGTGGAGGCCAGCCTGAAGCGGTTGGGCCTGGACACGATCGACATCCTGTATTTGCACAAGGAGGACCACGGGACGCCGCTGGAGGAGGTGGTGCACGCCCTGGCGGACCTCGTCCGGTCCGGGCGCATCCGCTCCTTCGGCGTCTCCAACTTCCGGGCCTGGCGCGTGGCCGAGATGTGCCGGCTGTGCGACCTGGCGGGGATCGATCGCCCGGTGGTGAGCCAGCCGCTGTACAATGCGCTGAACCGCATGGTGGAGGTGGAGCATTTGCCGGCCTGCGCGCATCTCGGCCTGGGGGTGTTCCCCTATAGCCCGCTCGCCCGCGGCGTGCTGACGGGCAAGTACCAGCCGGATGTGCCGCCGGAGCAGGGCACCCGTGCCGGCCGGCAGGACAAGCGGTTGCTGGAGACGGAGTGGCGGCCGGAGAGCCTGCACATCGCCCAGACGCTGGCCGAGCATGCGCGGGCGAGGGGGATCACGCCGGGCCAGTTCGCCTTCGCCTGGGTGCTGAACAACCGGCTGGTCACGGGCGCGATCGGCGGCCCACGGACGGAGGAGCAATGGGCCGACTACATGGGCGCGCTCGACTACCGGTTCACGGCGGAGGATGAGGCGCTGGTGGACCGGCTGGTCGTGCCGGGACATCCGTCTTCGCCGGGGTATAACGACCCGGCCTATCCGCTGGAGGGGCGGGTTAGCCGGGTGGGGTGAGGAAAGACGTCCCCCTGTCCTTGGGGGAGGGGTAGGGGAGGGGTGCCAGCAGTAATTTGCTGGGCGCAGAGCTTTGCAGCACGCGATTTTGTCCGTGCGGCCACCCCTCCCCCCCCGGCCCTCTCCCACAAGGGGAGGGGGAGATTTCAGTCCTCCCGGCTCTGCTCCCGTAGCGAAAACACCCCCGTCTCGCCGAAGCCCAGGGTGGTGAAGCCGGGCACGGCCGCTTCGGCCAGGAGGCGTTGGGGTTCGTCGATCGGTTCGTCGGTCAGTTGGAAGGTGCCGAAATGCATCCCGACCGATTGGCGGGCGCCGAGGTCGTGGTGGGCTTGCACGGCTTCGGCCGGGTTCATGTGGACGGGGGCCATAAGGGAGCGTGGGTCGTAGGCGCCGATCGGGAGCAGGGCCAGGTCCGGCGGGCCGAGGCGGCGTCGGATCTCGGCCCAATGCGGCCCGGTTCCGGAATCGCCGGCGAACAGCACGTGGCCATCATCGCTGCTGAGGCTGAACCCGGCCCAGAGCGAGCGGTTGGCATCACCGAACCCGCGGCGGCTGCCGTGGCGGGCCGGCGTCGCGGTGATCCGCACGGGGCCGGCGGCGCGGCTTTCCCACCAATCCATCGCGTTGACCTCGGCGAACCCCGCCTCCCGCAGCAGGTGGGCGTTGCCCAGCGTGGTGATCGCGGCTGTGGTCCCGCGTCCCACCAGGCGGCGGAGCGATGGCATATCGAGGTGGTCGTAATGGTTGTGCGACACCAGGACGAGGTCGATATGAGGCAGCCTGGTCAGCGCCAGGCCGGGTGGGCGGGTCCGGCGTGGACCAGTCCAGCCGACGGGGGAGCAGCGGTCGCTGAACACGGGGTCGGTGAGGACGGTGAGCCCGGGCAATTGCAGCAGGAACGTCGCGTGCCCGATGAACGTCAGCGCGGCCGTGCCCCGGTCCACCGTGCTGGGCGGCGGGGCGTAGCTCGGGTCGGGCGGCAATTTGGGCCAGGCTACCCGCGTGCCGCCGAAGCGCCAGCGCAGGATCGCGGCCATGCGGGCCGTCTCGGCACGCTCGCCAGGGTTGAAGAAGCGGCGGCCGTCGAAATGGTCGGAGGTCAGCCTGGTGCTACTTAACGGGGTCGGCGTGAATTTCCGTGCCGGTCTGATCCGGCGTGAAGTGGATGGTGATGTCCGCCCGTTTGGCACAGGCCTGCAAGGTCCAGACCTCGGTCCAGGGCTGCGGCTGGCTGCCCGGGGCGGGCCGTACGCCGGGTGCCTTGCCGTCGAGGCCGACGAAGCGCGTGTTGACGACGCCGCCCTCCTCGCACCCGGTGGGCATGGTGCCGAGCGCCCCGGCGGCGTAGGGCACGCTGTCCTGCTGCAGTTGCGGGTCGGTGATCGTGTTGCCCGGCAGCAGCGGCTCGGTCTGCAGCGACCCGTCCTGCCCAATCATGGTGAGCGCATTGAGCGTGCGGTCCGCACCACAGCCCGTCTGGTGCACGCTCTCCTTGAACATGCCGCCGACGAGCTGGCCCTTGTCGTCGGTCCGCAGCGGCATCAGCACGCCGAGCTCGCCGGTGGTGACGTAGCTGGCGGCGGGGCAGGCCGGCAGGCCCGGCGGATCGATCGCGTGGGTGGCGCGCTGCAGGGCGGCGATATGGTCCGGCCGGGTGAGCAGGGGTGCCAGCGCCGCCGGCAGGTCCGGCTGGCTGGGCGGCGCGGCGAGGGCCGGAGATGCGGCGAGGGCGAGAAGCGCCAAGGTCGTCGCGAACCGCATGGTCTCTGTATTCCCTAATGGCCGGTGATCAGCGACCGCGCTTCGTTGTGCAGAGCCGCGCGCGATGCATCGCGCGTGTAGAACATATGCCCACCCTCGTACAGAACCAGATGCACCCGCCTCGCGAAATCCGCACTTGGTAATTGAGAGAGCAGCAGCTTGGTTCCGAAATAGGGCAAGATCAGGTCGTCCACCCCATGCCCGATCAGCACGTGGAACGCCGGGTCGGCGGCCAGCAGGGTGCGCAGCGCGGACATGGCTTCGGCCTTGTTCGGCCGGCTACCCCAATCCCACTCCCGCAGCGCGCGGTTGTTGCTCAGGCGGTAACCCGCCTCGGGGTGCCAGTTCAGCTTGGTGGTGACCAGGTCGGTGATCGCGCTGGAGACGGCCGGGCCGAACTGGGCGAGCACGGGGTCGGGCACGGAGGGGGAAACGTATTCGGGGTAGGGGTTCGGGATGGTCAGCGTGCCGTCATAGATGCTGGCGACCGCACCCGGTGCATGCTCGCGCAGGAACTCGAACACGCTGGCCCGGCCGTTGTGCCGGCGGATGGCAGCCGGGTCGAGCCCGGTCAGCTCGGCGACGTGGGCGCTCATGCGGTCCAGGGTCGCCGGGTCGGCGATGCCGCGCAGCAGGTCGGACCAGTATTCGCCGGTGGCGTAGGCCTCGACCGGCCCCAGCGCGTCCGGAGCGAGGTGGTGCTCGATCGAGGCCATCGTGGGCAGGTGCGCGATGTAGCCGACGGGGTCGAATGCGCCGCTCCACAGCCCCGTATCGAGCAGCGGCGAGATCAGGATCAGGCCAGACAGCTCCACCCCCTGCTGGTCCGCCAGGGTGCGCGCCAGCCGGGGGCCGCGCAGCCCGGCGTAGCTTTCGCCGGCGAAGAACTTGGGGGAGGCCATCCGTCCGTTGGCCTGCAGCCAGCGCCGCACCGCGTCGGCCAGCACCTCCACGTCGCCGTCGACGGACCAGACATGCTTACGCAACGCGTCCGTGTCGTCGGCAAGGCGGCTCCAGCCGGTGCCGGGCGGGTCGATGAACACCAGGTCCGTGAAGTCCAGCCAGGTATCCGGGTTGTCCACCGCGACCGGCGGGGCGCTGGGCGAGCGGGCAGCGCCGTCCATCGGCACGTGCCACGGGCCGGCCGCCCCAAGCTGCAGCCAGGCGGTTGCGGAGCCAGGGCCGCCATTGGTCAGGAACGTGACGGGGCGCGCCTGCGGGTCCGCCCCGTCCAGCGTGTAGGCGATCGCCTCGATCTGCGCCTGCTCCTTGCCGGCCGCGTCGGTCGGGCGGAGCGTGACCACGGTGGCGGTGAAGCGCAGGCTGCGGCCGGGCAGGTCTAGCACGTGGTGGGTCGTGGCGTCCGGCGGCAGGCGTGAGTCGGACGGCGGCGCAGATTGGCCGGTCCGCGTGGACGGCTGGGCCTGCGCGGTGCCGGCGACGGCCAGCAGCACGGCCAAGGTCAGGACGGCGGCGATACGGATGCAGGTGGCTCCGGGCAGGGCGGTCAGACCGTCTCGTGGATCTCGGCGGGCTGGCTGCATAGATTGTCCGCCAAGGCCTGCAGGGCCTGGCGCAGGGTATCGGCGTCGTTGCCATCCAGCTGTGTCCGGCAGGCGACCTGCTGCTGGGCGCGCAGCAGGTCGGCGCGCAGTTCCAGGCCCGCCTCGGTCAGGCAGTTGTCGATGACCCGTTCGTCGCCGATGCGGCGGGTGCGCTCGATCAGCCCGGCGGCAGCCAAGCGCTTGAGCATCGGCGTCAGCGTGCCCGCGTCCAGCCGCAGCGCCCGGGCCAGCTCGCCCGATGTCAGGCTCGGCACATCGAGCAGGGCCACCAGCACGAGGTATTGCGGATAGGTAAGGCCCAATTCACCGAGGGCGCTCCGGTAGCTGCGGGTGATGGCGTTGGTCGCCGCGTAGAGGGCGAAACATAATTGGTTCTCCAGCCGGAGCGCATCGAACGCGGCCATACCATGTCATCCTCAACGTTGTCGGCCCGGCAGCAGCGGCGCGCCTGTCGCTAGTAGCTTGGCGCGCTTACGGTAGGCAAGCGGGGTTGACAGGAAGAAATGCGCCCCCGCCGGAGATTGTCTGGACTCGCTGATCGGCGCCGGTGATCATCACCGTGCGGTTCTTCTTCTTCGCCAGCTGCTGCACGGCCAGCGCCACGGGGGTGACGGGCAGGTCTACCACGGCCTGCACGCCCTCGGTATCAAGCCAGCGCCGGGCGATGGAGGAGGCGACGTCCGGCTTGTTCAGGGTGTCGGCATGGACGATCTCGATCGGGTGGCCATCCAGGGTGCCGCCGAAATCGGTCACCGCCATGCGCGCGGCGGTGACGGAGCCGGGGCCGCCGGTGTCGGCGTAGGGACCCGATTCGTCGGTGAGGACGCCGATGCGGATGGTGTCCGGTAGTTGCGCGTGCGCAGGGAGGGCTAGGAGGGCGGCGGCAAGCAGGAGGCGTTTCATCGGGCCAGTTCCTCGTTTGTTTTCCACCTGCCTAGGCGTGGCCGTTGCGAGAAGCAATTGTGCGCTGCCGGCTCAAGCTGCCGGCGCCAGGGCATAGCTCGTGCTCCGCCCGCCCGCCTGCTGGAGGAGCAAGCCGAGCGCGATCAGTTCCGAGATGTCCCGCGACGCCGTGTCCTGCGAGCACTTGGTTATCTGCGCCCATTTCGTGGAAGTCAGCTTACCCTCGAAGCCGTCCAACAGGCGGCCGAGCATGATGCGTTGCCGTGAGTTCAGATCGAGCGTTGCGGTTGCGGCCCAGAACTGGCCTTTGCGGATCGTCTGCGCCAGCGCGTCCTCGGCCTGGACGAGCGCCCGTTCCAGCACGCCGAGGAACCAGCGGAGCCTTGGCGTTATATCGAGGTCGCCCTTCTGCATCGCCTCGAGCGTTTCGTAATACGCAGCGCGCTCGACCCTGAGTGCCGCGGACATGCTGTAGAAGCGCTGGCTGGTGCCCTCCGAGCGTGCGAGAGCCATGTCGGCGACGGCCCGGGCGATGCGGCCGTTGCCGTCGTCGAAGGGATGGATCGTGACGAACCACATATGGGCGATCGCGGCTTTCAGGACGGGGTCGCTCCCGTCCGCCGAGTCCTCGAACCACGCCAGAAACCTTGCCATTTCCTCTGGCACGTGCGCGGCCAGGGGTGCTTCGAAATGGACACGCTCGCGTCCTGGCTGGCCCGAGGTGACCTGCATCCGCCCGAATTGGTCGGTCCGCCACTGGCCAATCGTAAGCGGGAAACGTCGATCGTCATCCGAGGCGAACAATGCCCGGTGCCAGCCGAACAGGCGCTTGGCCGTCAAGGGGCGATCGAAGCCAGTCGTTGCGTCCAGGACTACCGTGGCGATGGCGTCGGCGCGCCGGTCTATGGTCGCCAAGCCGGCGCTCTCCATCCCGAGCCGACGGGCTAGTGAGGACCTTACGTCTTTTAGATCCAACGTTTCGCCTTCGATCGCGCTCGTCTTGATGGCGTCCTCGGTCAAGGTGAGCAACGTCGCTTCCGCCCGGATCGCGAACCCGAGCCCCTCCATACGGCCGAGCAAGCGGCCTTGGTGATGCCTGACGGCAGCGAGTTGGCTGGCCAAAGCCGCACCGTCCCAGCGGAACGCCGGCCAATCCTCCCGTTCGTAGATATAGGTTAATTTCCGCATAGTATGCGGAGACTGGCTGCCCTATTCTCCGCATGCAAGGACCCCTCGGCTTGACATGGCCCGACCGCGTGTCGTGGCATGCCGCCATGCCCGATACCAATCAGCCGATCCGTTTCGCCGATATTGCGGCGCCGACTCCGACGCGGGAGGGGCTGGCCGCCGCCTATGCCGCCCTGAACGCGCAGATCGCGACCGACCTGCCCGGCGCGCTCGCCGCCTGGGACCGGTTGCGGCGGGAGGTGGATAGCTGGAGCGCGCTCGTCCATCTGCGCTTCGCCCAGGACACGACGGACGAAGCGGCCAAGGCTGCGCGCGAATATGCCGACACGCTCGCCCCCGTGGTGACGGAGCATGAGGTGGCGATGAAGCGCCGGCTGCTGGCCCTGGACGGGGTGGAGCCCCTGGCCGGGCCGCATGCCCTGCGGCTGTGGGAGACCGACATCACCACCTTCGACCCGGTGATCGCCGCGGATCTGGAGGAGGAGAGCCGGCTGAGCGCCCGCTACACCGCGCTGCTCGCCGGCGCCAAGGTGATGCTGGACGGGACGGAGACCAACCTGGCCGGGCTCGGCCCCGCCGCCGAGAACGCGGACCGCGACACAAGGCACCGCGCGGAACAGGCGCGGTGGGGGTTCTTCGCCGCGCACGGGGCGGAGCTCGACGAGATCTACGGCCAACTGGTGGAACTGCGCCACGGCATGGCCACCAAGCTCGGCTATGCCAGCTACACCCCGCTCGGCTACCGCCGGCTGCGCCGCGTGGACTACGGCCCGGCGGAGGTGGCGCGCTACCGCGACGAGGTGGCGACCCACGTCGTGCCGCTGGTCGCCCGGCTAATGGAGGCGCGGCGGCAGGAGCATGGCTGGGACACGCTGCGCTTCTGGGACGAGGCGCTGATCGACCCCAAGGGCAATCCCAAGCCGGCGGGCGACCACGACTACCTGGTGGCGCAGGCGCAAGCCATGTTTGACGGCATGGACCCGCGGCTCGGCGCCTTCTACCGGGTGATGGCGGAGGGCGGCTTCCTCGACCTGAAGAACCGGCCGGGGAAGGCAGGGGGCGGGTTCTGCACCTCCTTCCCGACGGAGGGCGTGCCGTTCATCTTCGCCAACTTCAACGGCACCCAGTTCGACATCACCGTGCTCACGCATGAGATGGGGCATGCGTTCCAGAACTGGGAGAGCCGCTTCCAGCCCGGCATCGACTATCTGTGGCCGACGATGGAGGCGGCGGAGATCAACTCCATGGCGTTGGAATTCTTGACCCTGCCAGGGATTGGCAAGCTGGTTGGCGAGGCGGATGCGGAGCGGTTCCGCCGGCTGTTGCTGATCACCTCGCTCGCGTTCCTGCCGTACGGCGTGTGCGTCGACCACTTCCAGCACGAGGTGTATGCCAACCCGCAAGCCACGCCGGCCGAGCGGCACGCCATGTGGCAGGCGCTGGAGCGGCGCTATTTGCCATGGACGGACTACGGGGATCTCGCCTACCCGGCGAAGGGCGGGCGGTGGCAGGCCAAGCCGCACATCTATCTCTCGCCGTTCTACTACATCGATTACACGCTCGCGATGTGCTGCGCGATGCAGTTCTGGGTGCGCTCGCGGCATGATTTTGCGGCCGCGCTGGACGCCTACGTGATGCTCTGCGGTCGCGGTGGCTCCGCCCCGTTCGGCCAGCTGGTGCGCTCCGCCGGGCTGGTCTCCCCGTTCGAGCCCGGCGCGTTGGCCGACGTGGTGCGCGAGGCGGAGGCGGCGCTGGGGCTTTGAGGGAGGT
>CAXSEK010000045.1:9358-10756 GCA_964235625.1 uncultured Acetobacteraceae bacterium | reverse complement strand
GACCACAGCCCCATCAGCCGGCGGATCAGGCGCCCGGCCTCACGCCGCTTGGTGGGGCCGAGCGCGTCGATCGTCCATTCCGCGCCGTCGGGGTCGCGGTCGGACACGAAGGTGGGCTCGCCCCCCATGGTCAGCCGCACGTCGCCTTCCTGCAGCGCCGCATCGACCCGGTGGCCGGCCTGCTCGATCGCGTGCCACTGGGACGGCGCGTAGGGCTTGGTCACCCGCGGGGTCTCGACGGCGCGGGTGATGTGCATCTCGAAGCCGAACTCGGTCTCCGCCGGTCCGACCAGGCCGGAGATGGGGGCGGCGGAACTGGGCTCGGGCGTCGCGGCGAGCGGGCTGTGCCCCTCGCCGGTCAGCAGGCCACTGGTCGCGTCCAGCCCGCCCCAGCCGGCGCCGGGCAGGTAGATCTCGGCCCAGGCGTGCAAGTCGGTGAAGTCCTGCGTGGCGCCGCCCGGGCCCTCCACCGCGGTGATGTCGGGCTTGAGCTGGATGAGGTAGCCGGAGACGAAGCGCGCCGCGTACCCCAGATGGCGGAAGGCCTGCACCAGCACCCAGGCGCTGTCGCGGCAGGAGCCCTGGGCGGCGGCAAGCGTCTGCTCCGGCGTCCAGACGCCGGGCTCCAGGCGCACGATGTAGCCGATGCGGTCGCGCACCGCCTGGTTGACGCGCACCAGGTAGTCCACCGTCCGTTCCCCCTTGGGGGCCAGTTGGGACACGAGCGAGCGCAGCAGCGGTCCTGCGGGCAGGGTAACGAGGAAGGGCGCCAGCTCCGTCTTCAGCGTCGGTTCATAGGTGAACGGAACGTGCTCGGCCTCGGGCTCGAGGAAGAAGTCGAACGGGTTGATGGTCGCCATATCCGCCAGCAGATCGACCGTGACCGCAAACTGGGTGACCCGGTCGGGGAACACGATCCGCGCCAGGAAATTTCCCTGCGGGTCCTGCTGCCAGTTCACGAAGTGCCCGGCAGGCTCGACCTTCAGCGCATAGGACAGGACGGGGGTGCGGGCATGCGGCGCGGGGCGCAGCCGAACGGTTTGCGGCCCGAGCTGGACGGGACGGTCATACCGATAGCTGGTGCGGTGGGTAAGGGCGACATGCAACGCCATCGGCTAGGGTTCTCCGTCGACTGGGCGGTAGCTGGGTCGCCGTGAACTTGCAACATCGGGGCCGCCGAGGGTGGACGCAAGCGACGATGGAACCAACGCCGTGGTGGAACGATCACTCCGGGCAAGGGAGAATCAATCCATGCGCATCATACCACTGACGATCGTCGCCCTGACCGCGCTGCCGGTTGCGGCGATGGCCCAGACCGGCCAAGGACCAACCCAAACCCGGGACGGCCTTGCCACTGCGGATCAAGGCAAGGCGTCGAACAACGGCCTGCCAGCCGGC
>CAXSEK010000045.1:0-9348 GCA_964235625.1 uncultured Acetobacteraceae bacterium | reverse complement strand
ACCGGTCCACAGAGCCGGCCGGCCTATCCAAGCGGCTCGACGACGCCGAACCCGGGTGCCGCCTTCGTCGATGCACAACCCAAGCCGTCCACCGCTCCCCTGTCCGCCCCGCCGGGCGTCGTCGGCACGACTACGGTCACTGCCGGCGGCACGGCCAAGACGGGCGGCCCGGGCGTCGGCCAGGCCGCTACCCCGCCGAAATAGTCCGGCGTTCGTGCCGGCATAGACCTGCCGGTAGAGCGCCACGATCTCCGCCTTGTCCGGCACGCGCGGGTTGTTGGCCGGGCTACCGGACGCGAGCGCCTGGTCCGCCATGGTGTCCATCGCTGCCTCCCACTCGCTCCAGACGATCCCGTAGGCCTGCGGCGAGGGCACGCCGAGGTCCCTATTGAGGGCCACGAGCCCGTCGCACAGTGCGTCACCGGCCCAAACCTCATCGGCGTGATGCGGGCAGAACCCGGCGGCACGCGACGCCATGGCGTAGCGTGCCAGCGATGCCTCCAACCCGAACCGCGTCACCGCCGGCAGCAGCATGGCGTTGGACAGGCCGTGCGGAACGTGGAAGCGCGCGCCGATCGGGCGGGACATACCGTGTACCAGCGCCACCGAACTGTTGCAGAATGCGAGCCCTGCCTGCGTCGCGCCGATCATCATGCCTTCCCGCGCCTCCGCATTGCGCGGCTCGGCATAGGCGGTGCGAAGATGCTGCCCGATCAGCGCGATCGCCCCGATCGCCAGCGAGTCGGAGACGGGGTTGGCCCGCTTGGACACGTACGCCTCGAGCGCGTGGGTGAAACTGTCCACGCCGGTGTCGGCCGTGGTGCGTGGCGGCACGGAGTAGGTCAGCTCGTAATCCACGATCGCGGCCAGCGGCAGGGCGGCGAGCCCGGCGATCAGCATCTTCTCGCCACGCTCGGTGTCGGTGATGACGGTGAAGCGCGTGCACTCGCTGCCGGTACCCGCGGTGGTGGGGATGGCGATCACCGGCAGCACGGGCCCCTCGTTCTGCACCGGCATCTTGAACTCCCGCATCTTGGCGCCGGGCCGCTGTGCCAGGATGGCCATGCCCTTGGCGGTGTCGATCGGCGACCCGCCGCCGAACGCCAGCAGGCAATCATGCCCGCCGCTGGCCAGCAGCTTGACCCCGGCCTCGATCACGGTGTCCTCGGGTTCCGGGATGGTGTCGCTGAACACAGCATAGGCCACCCCGGCGGCTTCCAGCGGGCCGGTGCAGCGTTGCAGCAAGCCGGTGGACACCATCACCGGGTCAGTGACGATCAGCGGGCGGGAGAGGCCGAACGTCTTGAGCACGGCGGCCACGGTGCCGACGGTCCCGGCGCCGACATGGATGGCACGCGGGGTGACGAGCGAGAAGTTGGTCATGGGCGGTCCTCGGGCTATTCTTTAGCTTCGCGACCGTTGATAGGCAGATGCAGCAGCTCCGTAAATCCGATGTCGAACAAGCGTTCACGGAGATGGGCGAAGAGTTGTTTCGCGCCAGGCAAGTTGGGGAAATCGCCGTGTTCGGCGGCGCCGCGATCCTCCTGCAGTTCGAAGCAGAGTTCCACACCGGTGACGTCGATGCCCGGGTGGAGAGCGGCGACCATGGCGCCATCATGGCGGCTGCGCGCGCCGTGGCAGAGCGTCACGGCTGGCTACGCTCCTGGTTCAGCGAGGCCGTGACCACCTATCTGAGCGACGGCATCGATACGGCACTCCATTCGAGCTATCCAAGCGAGGCTAGGACGGGCCTGCGTGTCTATGTCGCCACGCCGGATTACCTGCTGGCGATGAAATTACGGGCGATGCGCATCGGCAGCCGGGACGAGGATGACGCGTCCATGCTGGCCCGGGTCAGTGGTCATGTGACAGCTGAGGCAATGACTGAGCTGCTGCTGCGCTATTTTCCTAAGGAGCCCCCAGACCCACGCCGCCAGAGCATCATCGCTCAGTTTGCGAAAGGTTTGCATGACTCCCCACCCGCGCTCCCTGGCTGAAGCTGTCGCCTGGATCCGGGATGGCCGGGGCCCGTTCCAGGTACTGCTGGACGAGTTCCTGGACGCTTTCTACACGGAGCCGGACGGATTGGCGCGCCAAAGCATGATCGCTGACGAGCCAGGCCGGCTGGGTCAGGCCCGTGAGGATGCCTTTGTCGGCGCCGTGGGCGAGCACCTTGCCCGGCGATGGGGCCTGACAATTCCATCCTGGTCGCTGGAAACGTGGCGCGCCGTGAGTGAGCCTTGGTTCGTCGGGCAGATGGGCCGAGGATTATCCGGGTTGTTGCTCGTGGAGAGCCCAATTGCGTTCCGCCGGCGCCGCATCTTCACCGAGGCCGAACCGTTACGCCGGGCCCGCATGCCGAGCAGTTTGCCCGCAACGTCGCCCGACCCCGTCCATCATCGGTGAGGCCCGACCGCGACGGACCCCGGCACGGTCATGCGTCGTGTGCAGCCGCCTGCAGCCCGGACGCCCGTTCGGCCAGTAGCGCGGCGGCTGCGAACACCATGCCGAGGATCGCTACCGCGGCCGACATTACCGGCAGGTCGCGATACGACCATCCGGCGGTGACCGCAGCGCTGCCCATCCAGGCGCCGGTGGCGTTGCCCAGGTTGAACGCGCCCTGGTTAAGCGTCGCGGCCAGGTTGGGCGCGTCCGTCGCCTCGTCCACTACACGCATCTGCAACGGAGACGCCAGGGCGAAGCTGATCGCGCCCCACACCGCCAGGATCCCGGTCGCCGCCAGCGGCATCGGCAATGCGGCGTAAAATGCGAGCAGGATGATGCACAGCGCGCCGAACAGTGCCACCACGCTGGGCATCAGCCGCCAATCGGCCAGCCGGCCGCCCGCGAGATTGCCGAGCGTCAGCCCCACCCCGAACAGCAGCAGCACCAGGCTGACCGTGTGCGGCGACAGACGGGTGACCTGCTCCAGCAGCGGGGTGATGAAGGTGAATGTCCCGAACAGGCTGACCGAGGAGAGCACGCTCATCGCCATCGCCAACAGCACCTGCGGGCGGCGCAGGGTGCGAAACTCGCCAAGCAGGTGGGTGCCGGCCGTGGCGGGCACAGACGGCAAGAGCATCGCCAATGCGGTCACCGCCGCGACGCCGATCACCGTCACCGCCCAGAACGTGGCCCGCCAGCCCGCCGCTTGCCCCAGCAGGGTGCCGAGCGGCACGCCGGTCACGTTGGCCAGCGTCAGCCCGGTGAACATCAGCGCGATCGCCCGCGCCCGCTGCGCTCGCGGCACCAATTGCGTCGCCACCACCGAACCGATGCCGAAGAACGCGCCATGCGCTAGCGCCGTGACGACCCGGGCGCCCATCAGCAACCAGTAGCTTGGCGCCAGCGCGCACAGCAGGTTGCCGAAAATGAACACACCCATCAACCCGATCAGCGTCGCCTTGCGCGGCAGCCGGGCCGTGGCGATGGCGACCACTGGGGAACCAAGCGTCACGGCCAGAGCGTAGCCGGTGACCAGCAGCCCAGCGCGTGGGATGCTGACATCGAGGCTGCTTGCCACTTCGGGCAGCAGGCCCATGATGACGAATTCAGTGGTCCCGATACCGAACGCGGCGACGGCAAGGGCGAGCAGGGCGGACCGCATGGCACCCCCTCCTATTCATGTTGCAGCGCACAAAACTCATCTGCAAAGATGGCCGGGTCAAGCGACGGCTTCGCCACCGGCTTCAGGATGGCGTGACCACCGATTCACAGAAGAGCCGACCGATGCGTTCCATCCTGCTGATCAACCCGAACACCTCCGCCCGCACGACGGAGATGATGCTGGCGGCGGCATCGCCATTCCTGCCGCCGGGCATGGCGTTGCGGGGCGTCCAGGCCGACAGCGGCGCCGCCATGATCCTGGACGAGGATGCGCTGCTGGAGGCGGGCCGAGAGGTCGTCAGGCTCGGCCTGTCGGAGTCCGGGCGGGCCGACGCGGTGATCGTGGCGGCATTCGGCGACCCCGGCGCCACTATGTTGCAGGCTCGGCTCATCATCCCGGTCATTGGCATCGGCGAGGCCGCCATCCGGGAAGCAGCTGCTGGCGGCCGGCGCTTCGGCATCGCAACTACCACGCCCCGCCTGCTGCGTGCGATCGGGGACCGGGTCCGCAGCCTGGGCCTTGCCGGCACGTTCACCGGCCTGCGCGTGCCAAAGGCCGACCCGCTCGTCCTTGCGGCCCACCCCGCCGAGCAGGATGAGGCGCTGGCCTCGGCGGTGCGGCAGTGCATCGGTCTGGACGGGGCCGAGGCGGTGGTCATCGGAGGCGGCCCGCTGAGCGCTACGGCGGCCCGGCTGCGGGACCGCTTCGCGACCGCGATCGTGGAGCCGGTGCCGGCGGCGATGCGCGCGATCCTAGCGGCGTTTGCACCATTCATGGGAACGAGCAAACCCCCGGAAAATGGGCGATCATCCTCGCCGTCGTAACCCACTGCCGATCCTGGCATCCACGGCGTCCCATTCTCGGTTGCCGGATCAAATAAAGGTCAGTCAACCGTTGTGGCATCCACGGCCAGCAGATCGTTCGCCGCCGTCAGGAGCCTCTCCCGCCAGGCGAGACGGTCGAGCCACCGGGCCGGGATGGCGGACAGGCCGTAGATCGAGCCCGCCAGTTGCCCGGTGACCGCCCCGACCGTGTCGGCGTCGTCTCCGAGATTGACGGCGAGCACCACGGCCTCCTCGAAGCTGGCGGTCTGGTCGACGGACCAGATGGCCGCCTCCAGCGTGTGCACGACGTAGCCGGAGGATCGGATGCCGTCACGGCCCCTGCCCCGCCAGCCGCCCTCCGCGATGGTGCGGACGGTCGCGTGGCCACCGAACGGACGGGGTTCCAGCAGCGAGGGCTTCGGCTCGCCGCCAATCGCCCGGCGCAGCAGCCCGGCGAAGAACACACAGGCATCGACCGCCTGCGGAGCACCATGTGTCGTGCGGCTCTGTGCGGCGGCGAGCTCGTCGCAGCGATCCGCGTCGGCCTGGGCAAGGATGGCGACCGGGGCGAGCCGCATCAACGAGCCGTTGCCAGCCTCCCGCTCGCTGGTGGAGCCGGCCACCGGATCCCCGGTCTGCTCGTAGCGGTCCAGGGCGGCTGCGGTGGCGTTGCCGATGTCGAAGCAGCGTCCGGCCGGCGAATACTCGCCGTGAAGGCGCCAGTTCTGGAACCGATTCATCAGGTCGGCCGCAACGAGACCGCGGTGGGCGACCAAGCTGTCGGCCAAGGCCAACGCCATGCTCGTGTCGTCCGTCCAAACGCCCGGCGCCAGGCGGAACGGACCGCCGCCGGTGATCTCGGTCTGCCGTGGCAGGCTGTCCCGGACGCTGAATTCCAGCGTGGTGCCGAGCGCGTCCCCCACGGCGAGGCCCAGCAAGGCACCGCGAGCCCGGTCGGCGCGTGTCGTGCTCAATCGTCTCCTCCTGCAACGCCGTTCACCAAACCGTCGTCATACCATACGGGGCGAACACGTCATCGCAGATACTGATGGAACACCCGAGCCTCAGAGCCGAGGCAATCAGCATCCGGTCCATCGGGTCCCTATGATACAGCGGCAACGTGGCACCACGCTCGCCGTCGTCGCAATCGAAGCCTGCCATCTGGAAGCCCGACCCGGTGAGATGCTGCACGAAGCTCCCATTCGTAAGTGGAAGCGGCGGGAGTTTGCCGAGTGCCGCTTTGTAACGCAGTTCCCAAACCGTGATCGGGGACACCAGGGGCCGCCGTTGCATTGCCACTAGCCCCGCCTTGCTCATGCCGCGTCCGCCCGCTCCCAGATAGACGATGAGAGCGCAGGCGTCGGCGAAGCAACTCAAACCGGCCAGCCGCCGTCCGCGAGTTCCTCATCGGTCGTCATCGCCGCCAGGGCGGCCGGGTCATACTGGAAGGTCTCCCAACCAGGCAGGGACCGCCATGACCCAGGCTGCGCAGCCGGCTGATCACGGCAAAGAACCAGGCGCGCAACCGGTGTCCCGTTCCTGGATATCACGACGTCCTCACCACGCTCCGCCTGCATCAAGAGCTGCGACAGCTTGGACTTGGCTTGGTGGACGTTGAACATCGGCATCGGCACGCTCCTCAGCTAAGAGTTGGCTAACTCGGCAAACCTATGTGGTAGGTCAGGATAGCCGTTGCGTGCCCGTGCGCCTACACTGTCATCGCTCGCCGGTCCGCATACAAAGCCAGCCGCCTGGCTGCATTCGGCGCGATGGGCCGGGCCTCCCCTATTTCAAACGCCGACAGCGCTTCGGCGAAGTGGCAGGCCGCCGCATGTCCCTCCGCTACCTCACGCAACACCGGCACCTCCGTCCGGCACCGGTCCGCCACGAACGGGCAGCGCGTGTGGAAATGGCAGCCGGGCGGCGGGTCGAGCGGGCTGGGCACGTCCCCGCCGGGGACCTGCCGTGCCAGCTTCTGGGCGGGGTCCGGCCGCGGGATCGCGGCGAGCAGGGCGCGCGTGTAGGGGTGACGCGGGTTGGCGAACAGCTCGTCCCGGCCAGCGGTCTCGACGATCCGGCCGAGATACATGACGGCGACACGGGTCGCCACGTGCTTTACCACGGCCAGGTCGTGGGCGATGAACAAATAGGACAGGCCGAGCCGGGCCTGCAGGTCACGCAGCAGGTTTACCACCTGCGCCTGCACCGACACGTCCAACGCCGAGACCGGCTCGTCGCACACGACCAGGGCGGGCTCCAGCGCCAGGGCACGCGCAATGCCGACGCGCTGGCGCTGACCGCCGGAGAACTCGTGCGGGTAGCGGGCGGCGTGCTCGGGGGTAAGGCCCACCAGGCCCAGCAGCTCCGCCACCCGGTCCCGCCGCCGGGCGACGTTGCCGTAACCGTGTAGGCTGAGTGGCTCGTCCAGCGTGGCGCCCACGGTCATGCGCGGGTTGAGCGAAGCGAACGGGTCCTGGAACACGATCTGCATCCGGCGGCGCAGGCGGCGTAGTTCGCCGCCGGGCAATTTGGTGATGTCCTGGCCGTCGAAGCGGACCGTGCCGCCCGTGGGCTCGATCAGGCGCAGCACCAGCCGGGCGGTGGTGGACTTGCCGCAGCCGCTCTCGCCCACCAGGCCCAGGGTCTCGCCGCGGGCCAGGGCGAAGGAGACGCCGTCTACGGCGCGGACCAGGCCGGAGCGGGTGCGGAAGTGTTTCTTGAGGTCGGTTGCGGCCAAGAGCGGTCCGGCTCCACTCACGCGGCAATCGCCTCGACAGGGGCTCGGATGCAGGCGGCTTCGTGGCCCGGACCCATCGGCAGCAGCGGGGGCTGGCCTTCCATGCAGGCAACCGCGCCGAACACGCAGCGTGGGTGGAAGCGGCAGCCGGGCGGCAGGTGGCCGGCGGAGGGGACCGTGCCTTCGATCGCGAGCAGGCGGTCCCGTGCCTGCTCCAGCCGGGGCACGCTGCCCAGCAGACCTAGGGTGTAGGGGTGCTGCGGGTCGTCGAACAGGGCGGTGGCCGTGGCGCGCTCGACGACGCGGCCGGCGTACATCACGGCCACCTCGTCCGCCATCTCGGCCACTACGCCCAGATCGTGGGTGATCAGCACGATCGCCATCCCCGTCTCCCGCTGCAGGTCGCGCAGCAGGTCCAGGATCTGCGCCTGCACCGTCACGTCCAGCGCGGTGGTGGGCTCGTCGGCGATCAGCAGGTCGGGGGCGCAGGACAGGGCCATGGCGATCATCACGCGCTGGCGCATGCCGCCGGACATCTGGTGCGGATACTCGTCCAGCCGCCGGTCCGGTGCGGGGATGCGCACGCGGTCCAGCGCGTCGGCGGCGCGGCGGCGCAGGTTGCGGGCGCCGCGCTCGTGGGCGCGCATCGCCTCCTCGATCTGGGCGCCGACGGTGTAGGCCGGGTTCAGGCTGGTCATCGGCTCCTGGAAGATCATCGCGATCCGCTTGCCGCGCAGCGCCCGCATCGCACCCGCCGGCAGGGTCAGAAGATCCTGGCCGTCGAACACCACCCGCCCGGCGGCGGTGCGGCCCGGCGGTGGCACCAGGCGCATGACCGAGAGCGACAGCATGGACTTGCCGCACCCGCTCTCCCCCACGATGCCGAGCGTGCGGCCGCGGTCCACCCCCAGGCTGACCCCATCCACGGCGGCGAACGGGGTGCGCTCGCCGGGGAACTCGGTGCGCAGCCCCTCCACCTGCAACAGGGCCGTCACGGCCGGGCGAACCGGCGCCGGGCCAGGCGTTCGAGCCACGGTCCGGCAGCCAGCCCGAACGCGGCGGCGTAGGCGGGCACCAGCATCAGGCTGTAGCGCGGCGTGGCGACCGTGGTGGCCGCGTGCAGCGCCAGCACGAAAAGCGGCGGCAGGACGAAGGCGAGGCGCAGCGCATCCCTCCGGCGGAAAGCCTGCCACACCATCACGGCGAAGAACGGCACCGCCACGATGCTGAAATACTTGCGCACCCAGAGCGACTTCCATGCCATCACCAGCGTCACGGCGGCGAAGCGGAGCGGGTGGGGAGCGACATAGGTCCGCAGCAGGTAGCCGACCTGGTCTGCCGGGTTGGGCGCGTTGGTCGCCAGTTCCTGCACCATCGTGGTGTTGCCGACCATGTAGAACGTGTCCGGGCGCTCCATCCAGCCGAGGCGAACGACGCTCCCCGGAGCCACCCTGCGCGCGGCTGCCGGGCCGAAGCCGGGCAAGGCGTAGAGCCACTGCGCCGCCCACTCGCCCGGCGTCATCGCCTCGTACGCCATACGCTGGGCCAGGATGAAACCGGCATAGCCCGAGGTCGGCGCCGCCGTGCCGAAGGCCGCTTCGTTGCGGACGGACCACGGCGCGATCGTGGCCGCGGCGAGCACGCAGGCCCCCGCCATCGCCAGGCCCAGCCGGCGCTGCCAGGCCGCAATCAGCAACCCGGCCAGCCCGATGGCGGCGGTGGAATAGAGGTATTCGGGGCGGGTGAGCACCAGCAGGCCCAGCACCACGCCCAACGGCACGGCGACCTGCCACCGGGGGCGGCGAACCAGCAGGATCAGCAGCAACCCGCTCAGCGCCGCCAGTGGCAGGCTGAGCGCCTCCGTCATCGCCGTGCGGGCGTAGACGGCGTATTCCGTGGTCCCCAGCCCCGCCGCCAGCAGCGCCACCCAGGCGGCGGAGCGCGGCCCGCCGATCGCCAGCGTCGAGCGCCAGACCAGCAGCAGCGTCCCTGCCAGCAGCAGCACCTGCACTGGCATCAGCAGGCCGAGCGAACCCGGGCAGGACGGGATCGCCGCCCACGGCGCCACCCGCACACAAGCCGATGCCCGGGCCAGGCGCGGATCCAACGCAGCAACGGCCGCGACGAAAGCGGGGTAGAGCGGCGCGGTGTAAGCGCCGGCTTGGCCCGCCTCGCCCCAC
>CAXSEK010000044.1:0-10890 GCA_964235625.1 uncultured Acetobacteraceae bacterium | reverse complement strand
GGCGCGCACCGCGGCTTCGCAGACTGCGGCGACCGCGACGGTGCCGGCGCGGTCGGCCGGCGTGGCCGCGAAGGCCAAGGCAGGGCTGATCACCAGATGCAGGCGGCCGGGCCGGGGCAGGCGTTGCGTGGGGGGCCAGGCGGCATGGGCACCGGCGAGGAAGCAGGGCACGACCGGTATCGGATGGCCGGCGACCAGCGTCCCGATGCCGGGCCGGAAGCGGGACATGGTCCCGGTGCGGCTGCGCGTGCCCTCCGGGAACAGGATCAGCACCGCCCCGTCCTCCAGCAGCCGGGCGAAGGCGAACACGTCGTTCAGTGCGACCGTGGTCAGCAGCATGAGCACGAGGGGCCGGTACGCCCCGTCATTGGCCATGTAGCCCAGATGCGCCAGCCCGGTGCCGAACAGCATGAAAGCGAAGATCGCAAGCCCGGTGCGCTGGACGTAGCCGGCGGGCCGGTCGAGCGGGATCGAGACGATGGCGACCAGCCCCACGATCAGCGGGATCAGCGCCATGAACAGCCCGTACCAGGCATCAAGGGCCGCCGCGTTCATCGCCAGCACCCCGGCCGTGAGGGTGGCGGTGATGACGTATTCCCGGAATAGTCCCGTTGCACGGTCGTATTCGCGCAGGCAGACCAGGCCCAGCAGGGTGACGACGCCGATCGTCCAGACCCGGCCCAGCAACACCGGCCCCAACATCAGCGGCAGCAGCACCGCCCAGGAGCCGGAGCGCAGCCACAGCTCCCGCACCAAGGCGGGTGAGGCGCGGCGGGTCGCAGCCAAGCCGGTGATGACGAGTGCGGCCAGCAGCAGCACGGCGGCGGCCGCGGCCACGATCCCGCGCGTCACCGGGTCGGCAAAGGCGCTCGTCATCGGCGGAGCACCGTCGCGATGTGGGCGAGGCGCCGCCCCGCCGTGAGCAGGGCGCCCGCCGTGATGATCCACAGCGCGATCCCGGGCCAGGCAGCGACCCACCCCGATGGCAGGACGGTGCACGCGACGGCAAGGGCGGTGACCAGCGCCATGCGCTGCTGCTTGGCCAGCGGGCCGGAAAAGTCGCTCGCCTGCCCCAGGCCCTTGCCGAGCGCCCGGACATAGGCGGTCGCCATGGCGGCCAGCGCGGCGGCGAACCCCAGGCTGGGCTGCCCCGCCGCGTATCCAAGCCCAACCAGGACGGCCGTATCCGAGACGCGGTCCGGCACCTCGGTGAACAGCTCGCCGGTGGCCGAGGCGACCCCGCGGCCGATCGCCACCATGCCATCCAGCAAATTGGCCATCAGCCGGGCCTGCACCAACACCGCGGCCAGCAGCCAGAGCGGGCGTGCGGCGCCCGGGGCATGGCGTGTCATGGCGAGGCAGGCTCCGGCGAGGCACGCGGCCACCATGCCGGCGACGGAGATCGCGCCGGGCGAGGTGCGGTGCCGGACCAGCCAATCGGCCGCGGCCATGACGGGACGCAGGCTTCGCGCCGCGATCGGCCGCCGGTCGCCAGCGACATTATCCGGTAGCACTGCGATCCGCTCTACTTCCCTCGCGCCGCAACGGCTCCCTTGGGTGCCAGGCGCGCCGAAGACCGCTCAAGCAGGCCGCACGTTCCAGAACGTGGCGAACCCGTCCAGCAGCCCGGTGACCGCCTCCGGGCGATACGCCGTCGGTTGGAGGAAGGCGCCGAGCGGGTAGTAGGGCACGTCCTGGAAGGCCTGCAGCTGGATGTCGCGGCAGATCGCCTGCTGCGCCGCCAGGTCGGGCGCTGCCAGCCACTGGTCGCGCAGCGCCTCGATTTTCGGGCTGCTCGGCCAGCCTGGTGCAGCGGCCTCGCCGTTGCCGCGCAGCGATATGTGCACGGCGGGGTTCAGCCAGTCGAGCCCGACCCAGTTGGTGACGTAGGCGCTCCAGCCGCCCTCGCTCACCGGGCCTTTGCGGTTGCGCCGGGTGAGCATGGCGTTGAACTCGACGGCGTAGACGTCGACCGCCATGCCGCACTGCTTCAGCATGTCCGCCGCGACCTGCCCTAGGGCGGACAGGGCGGGTGAGGTGGAGGGCACCATCAGCAGCACCGTCTCCCCCTTGTAGCCGGCCTCCTTCAGGAGTTGCTTGGCCCGGTCCGGATCGCGCGGCGAGGTGAGCGCCTCCATCCCGGTTTGGGACGCCATGGGCGTGCCCGGGCCGAAGAAGCCAAGCGGGTTGCGGATCAGGGCCGGGTCGTCGGTGCCGACGATGGCCTGCATATACGCCGTCTGGTCGACCGCCGGCCACAGTGCGCGGCGGATCGCCGGGTTGTTGAACGGCGGCTGCAAGTGGTTCAGCCGCATCATGTTCACGAAGCCGGTGTGGTCGTCCACCTGGACCTTGACGTTCTTCGCCCGCCGAAGGATCGGCTGCTGGTCGGCATAGGCGTATTCCTGCCACATCGCCTCCCCGTTGATCAGCGCGGAGCTGGCGGTGGCGGGATCGGGGATGTAGGCCCACTCGACCCGGTCGAAATGCACGACCTTGGGGCCAGCGGTCCAGGCGAGCGGCCCGTCGCCGCGCGGCACGTACTCCTCGAACTTGGTGTAGACGTTCAGCGAGCCCGGCACCCGCTCGCTCGCGGCGTAGCGGAACGGGCCGCTGCCGACCATCTCGGTCACGGCGGTGAACGCGTCGGTGGTGGCCAGGCGTTCTGGCATCATGGCGCAGACCGGCACGCCCGCCTTGCCCAGCGCCATCGGCAGCAGCGGGAAGGGATGCTTCAGCCGGAAGCGGATCGTGCGGTCGTCGGCGGCGGACAGCTCGTCGGTCGCGTCCATCAGGGTGCCGCCGAACGGGTCCCGCTTGGCCCACCGCTTGATGCTGGCCACGCAGTCCCGCGCCAGCACGGGGCTGCCGTCGTGGAATTTGAGGCCGGGACGGAGCACGATATCCCACTGCTTGCCGTCCGCGCCGACCGTGTGGCCCTCGACCATCTGCGGCTGCGGCTGGAACTCCGCGTCCATGCCATAAAGCGTGTCGAACACCATGTAGCCGTGGTTGCGGCTCATGTAGGCCGTGGTCACCACCGGGTCGAGCACGACGAGGTCCTGCTGCGGCGAGAAGCGCAGCGTCGTCTGCGGTGCCGCGCGCACGGCGGCAGGGAGGGCCAGGGCGCCGGCTGCGCCAAGCAGCAGTGAGCGCCGTGGCAAGGACGTCGCTGTGTGTGGGTTAGGGATCATGGTCATTGCGGTAGCTCCGGCCGGCGGCTGCGCGTGCCCATGGCGCGTTCGACGGCGTCGCCGACCCGCAGCACCAGCGCGTCCTCGAACGGCCGGCCGCCGATCTGGAAGCCAATCGGCAGGCCGGCGGCGGTGAAGCCGTTGCACACGGAGACGGCCGGGCTGCCGGTAACGTTGAAGGGGCGGTTCAGGAACGGTTGGACCCTGGTGCCCATCGTGTTCTCGCCCAATTTCGTGGCCGGGTGGCGGGCGGTCGGGAACACCAGCACGTCCGCGCCGCGTAGCGCCTCGGCCACCGCGGCGACCAGCAGCGCGCGGTGGCGTTGCGCGCCGATATAGTCGGCGGCGGTGAAGAACGCCCCCGCCATCAGCCGCTCCCGCCCCAGCGCGCCGTACGACTCGGGGGTGCGTTTCAGGTGGTCGGCATGGATCGCGTAGGCTTCGCTGCGGGAGATCACGGTGCCGACCGAGGCGAACTCGTCGAACGGCGGCAACGTCACGTCCGACAGCACCGCTCCCATCTCCGCCAGGGCCGCCAGGGTGCCCGCAGTGGCGGCAGCAGTGTCGGCGTCGATGCTGAGGTCGGCCTCGAAGAAGTGCCGCACGACGCCGATGCGCACGCCGTCTAGCCGGCCGCCCATGCCGGTGGCGAACGGCCCGGCGACGACATCGGCACTCGCCGGGTCCGCCGGGTCGTGCCCGGCCAGCACGTCGAGCATCAGGGCGCAGTCCTCGGCGGTCCAGCACATCGGCCCGGCATGGTCCATCGCGAAGGAGAGCGGCAGCACGCCGGCGCGGCTCACCAGCCCGTAGGTCGGCTTGTGCCCGGCGATGCCGCACCACGCCGCGGGGCCACGGATCGAGCCACCGGTGTCCGAGCCCATCGCCCCCATGGCGAGCCCCGCCGCCACCGCCGCACCCGAGCCGGAGGAGGAGCCGGACGTGTCGCGCGCCACATCCCACGGGTTGCGCGCCGGCGGCCACGGCAGGTCGAAGGAGGAGCCGCCGATCGCGAACTCCCAGGTGGCCGCCTTGCCCAGCATCACGGCCCCCGCCTTGCGCAGCTTGCGCACCGTGGTGGCGTCGGCCGCCGGGACGTGGTCGCGGAACAGCGCGGAATGCCCCGTGGTCGCGATGCCGGCGGTGTTGTAGATGTCCTTCAGCGCGATCGGGATGCCGTGCAGCGGACCCCGCCAGCGCCCGGCGGCGATCTCCGCCTCGGCCGCCTTCGCCTCCGCGCGGGCGGTGTCGCCGAGGACGAGGATGTAGCTGTGCAACCGGCCATCCAGCGCCGCGATGCGGGCGAGGAATGCTTCGGTCAGCTCCACGGGCGAGATACGCCGCGTGCGCAGCGCCTCGGACGCGGTGACGATGGTCAGGTGGTGCAGGTCGTCCGGCATAGGCTTCTCCTATCAGGCGGCCAGCTTCGGCCGCTCGCTCCGCCAGGAGGCGGTCTTCTCGTAAGCGGCGGCAACGCGGAGCAGCAGCGCGTCGGCGTGATACGCGCCCACGAACTGCACTGATAGCGGCAAGCCGTCGCGCGACAGCCCGGACATCATCGCCAGCGCCGGGTGGCCGGTGACGTTGAACGGCATGCGGCACTGGCGGCTGTAGGTGCGCGCGACCTCCGCCGCGTCATCGATTCGACACGCCGGGTCGAGCGAACTGGCGCAGAGCAAGACGTCCACGTCGCGGAAGGCGTCGTTCACGGAGCGGATCAGCGCCAGCCTTGCGCGCTGGGCATCCACGTAGTCGCCGGCGCCGATGAACGCCCCGGTGAGCAGCCGGGCCCGCGTCATGGCGGCATAGTCGCCGGGCCGGGTGCGCAGCCAGGGCGCGTGGATGGACCACGATTCGGCGGCCAGGAGGGTGCGGTTGACGGCTGTGAACTCGGCCAGCGGCGGCAGCACGGTAGGGCGGACCACGGCACCCTGGTCCGTGAGCGCGGCCGCCACGCCGTCGAGTGCCGCCGCCACCTCCGCATGCGCCTGCGCATCGGTCTCGTGGAAGTGGCGGACATAGCCCACGCGCAGCCCGGCGACCCCGTCACCCAGGCGGACGGTGGCGTGCAATGCCGCGGCCGGCGCGCTGCCCGGGTCCGCCGGGTCGTGCCCGGCCATCGCCTCCAGCAACAGGGCGGCGTCGGCGGCGTCCCGCGCCATCGGGCCGACATGGTCGAGCGTGAAGGACAGCGGGAACACGCCGCGCCGTGACACCAGGCCGTAGGTGGGTTTCAGCCCGACGATGCCGCAGGCGCTGGCCGGGTGGCGCACCGAGCCGCCGGTATCGGTGCCGAGCGCCAATGGAAAGAACCCGGCCGCCAGTCCAGAGCCGGAGCCGGAGGAGGAGCCGCCGGGATGGTGGTCGCGGTTCCACGGATTGCGCGCGGGCTTGTAAGGCAGGTCGAAGCAGGGGCCGCCGATCGCGAACTCATGGGTGGACAGCTTGCCCATCGGGATCGCCCCGGCGCCGCGCAGCTTGGCGACGACCACTGAATCCGTCTTGGCCACATTGCCCTGGAGGATCTTGGAGTGACATGTCGTGGGCAGCCCGGCGACGTCGATGATGTCCTTCACGCCGAGCGGCACGCCGTGCAACGGCCCGCGGCTGCCGCCTGCCATGATCTCCGTCTCGGCCGCCCGCGCCGCGGCCATGGCGCCCTCGCGGTCGGGCAGGATGAACGCGTTTAATTCGCCGTCCAGCCGCTCGATCCGGTCGAACAGCGCCGTCACCACGTCCACGGGGGATAGCTCGTGGCTGGCGTAGGCAGCGGCGAGGGCGGCGGCGCCCATCCAGGGTAGGTCGGTCATGCGGGAGTCCCCACCTGCATGGGCGGCCAGGGTTCGGCGACGGGGTCGGCGGGGAGACGGAGCGCGCTCGTGGCGGCCTGGGCCGCGGCCGTGGCGGCAAGGATGTCGTGCGGAAAGTCGGTTAGGGTGAGACTAAGGCCGGCGGCTGTTGCCATGGCCTTGATCTCGGGAGTCATCTCGTCGGGCATCGCTCGTTTCCTCCGTTTCTTAATCTGAATGTCTCTCCGTCATGCCAGGGCTTGATGAGCGTTCTAAAGCTCCGAACAGTGCGGCACGGTCCTCGGCCGGCACTGATCCAACGCCGTGGATACCAGGCTTAAGGCCTGGCATGACGGTTAGCCTGTTGTGGAACCGATGGACACCTGCGCGGACCGGACCGGGCGCATTCGGCGATCCTAAGCCATCGTCACCTGTGTAAAGTCCTGGTACCAGGACTGCGCCGGATGGAAATCCTTCACCTTCTTGCTCATCGCGCGCGGATTAAGATCGTGCACGATGAACAGCCATGGTGCCTCGTCCACGATGATCGCGTGCGCTTGCGCCAGGAGCTTGGTCTGCTCCGCCGGGTCGAACGTCTGCTGCGCCTGCTTCAGCAGATCGTCGGCCGGTTTGCTGCTCCAGTGACCCCAATTGTAGTTCGTGGGTGACCAGCTGTCGGTGGCGTAGTAGCGGAACATGGAGGACGGGTCGGTGTAGCTGAGGCTGACGTTGATCGCGTCCACGCCGTGGGAGGGCGCTGCGGTGGGGGGGCTGCGGACCGCGACCAGCATCGTGCCCCATTCCACGACGTCGAAATCGATGTCGATGCCGACCGCCGCGAAGTTCTGCTGCAGGAACTCGTTCATCGGGATCGGCAGCATCTGGCCGGAGCCCGAGGTCGAGATCATGATCTTGGCCTTGACGCGCTTGTCCGGCCCGTAGCCGGCTTCCTTCAGCAGGGCGCGCGCCTTGTCTGGATCGAGCTTGTAGCGGTTCTTCGGATCGCCGAACACGGGGTTCTCCGGCGGGTAAAGCCCCATCGCCGGCTTGGCGGTGCCGTTCAACAGGCTGCACAGGCCCTCCCGGTCGATCGCGTAATTGGCCGCCTGGCGCACCCGCACATCGGCGAAGGGCGTTCCGGGCAGGCAGCTGAATAGGTAGGGGTAGGTGTGTGGATAGGGCCATAGGCTGATCTCGAACCCGGCCGCCTTCAACGACGGGATCGCGTCCGGCGGCGGCACCTCGATCCAATCGACCTGGCCGGAGCGCAGCGCCGCGAGCCGGGTGGTCGCTTCCGGCATCGGGTAGACCGTCATCTTGTCGAGCTTCGGGATTCGTGCGCGGTCCCAGTAGTCGTCGTTGCGCGTCATCTCGCAATACTGCCCGGCGACGACGCGGGTGATCCGGAACGGCCCGGTGCCCGACGGCCCCTTGGAGAAGTTCAGCCAGGTGCGGCCGAGCTTGTCCCACTGCGCCGGGCTGGCGACCAGGATACGGGTGAGCAGGTAGGGCAGGAAGCTGAACGGGTATTTGGTGTTGATCACCACCGTGCTGTCGTCCGCCTTCTCCCACGTATCGATCATGGAGACGGTGGCGCGCACGATCGGTGCCGCCGGAGCGTCGTATTGCGGCGATTTGTCGTCGTAGATCCGCCGCAGGTTCCAGAGCACGGCGTCTGCGTTGAAGTCCGACCCGTCGTGGAACTTGACGCCCTGGCGGACGGTGAACAGCCAGCGGTTCGGGTTCTTGTCGTCGATCTTCCAGGCCGTGAACAAGCCGGGCACGATCTCGGCCGTCTGGCTGGTATGGGCGAAATCCCAGTTCACCAAGCCGTCATAGGCCGGGTAGCCGAGGAAGCGGAAACCCTCGCCGCCATTGTTCGGGATGCCGGTCACCGTCGGCAGGTCGGCCGACGTCATGCCGATGCGCAGGTTGGTCAGCGGTGCCGCGTGAGCCTCGTGCCCCACCAGCGGCAACGTGCCGGCCGCCGTCGCGGCCAGGAAAAGGTCTCGCCTCGAGAGCATGGTCGACGGCCTCCGTTTGTAAAGTGGATCAGGCGGTGGCCAGCGCATCCTCGAGGCCGGCGAACGCGCTGGCGCCGCCGATCAGCCGCAGCACATGCCCGGTGTCCGCCACGTCACAGAAGCTGTGCGCCATGGCGGACAGCGTCGCGTTGTTCTCTGCGTCGCTGAACGTGGCGTTGCCGTCTGCGACGAAGAACACCTTGTAGTTCAGCATCATCGCGTCCCGTGCCGTCGACTCGCAGCAGACGTTGGTTGCAGTGCCGGTGATGATCAGCGTATCGATACCGCGCTCCCGCAGCAGCCGGTCCAGGTCGGAGGCACCCGGGGCGAAGGCGCCGAAGCGCCGCTTGCGCACCACCATGTCCTCGGGCCGGACGTCCAGCCCCGCCCACAGCGCGTGGCCGAAGGCGCCCGGCGTGAAGGCGGCGATCATCCGCTCGCGCCGCTGCGGTGAGCAGAAATGGGCGAAGTAGACGCCCCAGCTCCGGACGGCCTCCTCGTCGAACGTGTTCTGGATGTAGGCGACCGTGCCGCCCGCCTGCCGCAAGGCCGCGCTGATGCGGTTGACGTTGGGCACGATCTCGCGCGCGGTCGCGATCTCCGCCACTTCGCCCGCCGCCATGAAGCCGTTCTGCAAGTCCACCACGACGTGGGCCGTGCGGGCCGGGTCGATGCGGTCGAACACATGCAGGCTGCCCCGGCGCGCGACGGCGCGGGCGACGACCTCGGGATGGATGTGCGGTGCATGCATCGATGGTCTCCTTCGTAGGTGATACGAAATTGGGCACGCTTCCCTGAACCTGTTTGAACAGCAGCCTCGTTCGAGGGCAAGTGCAAAATGTTGGGCCATTGCCCTGGACAAGCCGAGAAGCGATGGCGCAACATTGGGCAATGCTGCGCTGCATACGTGTGGCCAGCCCGCAGGAGGTTGCCGGTGCTGCTGTTCACTTTGCGCCGCTTGCTGCTCTCGATCCCGACACTGATCGGTGTGTCGCTGGTCGTGTTCGGTCTGGTGCACCTGGCGCCCGGCGACCCGATCGATATGCTGATGCCGCCGGAAGCCTCGCCCGACGTGATCGCGCAGATGAAGGCCGCATATGGCTTCGACAAGCCGCTCTACATCCAATACCTGATGTGGCTCGGCAACGCCGCCACCGGGCATTTCGGCCTCTCGGTGTTCAACGCCTCGCCGGTGTGGGACCAGCTGGTCGACGCCTTGCTGAACACGGCCCAGCTTGCGGTGCTGGCGGCCCTGCTCGGCTTCGCGCTGGGCATCACGCTCGGGCTGCTGTCGGCCGCGACGTTCCGGCGCTGGCCGGACAAGATCTTCTCCGCGATCACCACCATGGGCGTCAGCCTGCCGCATTACTGGTGCGCGATCGTGCTCGTGCTGCTGTGCGCCGTGCTGCACGACTGGCTGCCGGCACAGGGCATGGGCGACGATAGCCTGCCGATCTACGACCGGCTGCAATACCTGGTGCTCCCTGTGCTCACGTTGTCGCTGATCCCGATGGGCGTGGTCGGGCGCCTGGTGCGGGCGCAGGTGCTGGACATCATGAGCCGTGACTTCGTGGGCGCGCTGGCGGCCAAGGGGCTGACCACCTGGCCGGTGCTGCGCCACGTGTGCAAGAACGCCGCGCCGGCGGTGCTGGCGCTGATGGGGCTGCAATTCGGCTACCTGCTCGGCGGCTCCATCCTGGTGGAGACGGTGTTCAACTGGCCCGGCTCTGGCAACCTGCTGAACCTCGCCATCTTCCGGCGCGACATCCCCGTGATGCAGGCGACCATCCTGGTCCTCGCCACCTTCTTCGTACTGCTGAACCTGGTGGTGGACGTGGTGCAGGCCGCGATCGACCCGCGGCTGCGGCGCTGAGCATGGCGGACGCTACCACCGTGGAGGGATCGGCCGCGCTGACCGGCATGTCCGGGCCGGACCTGGTCGTGGCACCGCCGGGTACTGGGTGTTGGTGATGCGCCGCTTGCGCCGCGACCCGCTCACGCTGCTGGTCACGCTGCTGTTGCTGGCGATCATCTTCGTCTCGCTCGCCGCACCCTGGGTCACGTCGCAGAACCCGTATGTGGGCAGCGTAATGGGCCGGCTGAAGCCGATCGGCACGCCGGGCCACTGGCTGGGCACGGACGAGACCGGCCGCGATATCTGGACCCGGCTGTGCTATGGCGGGCGACTGTCGCTGCTGGCCGGGATCATGCCCGTCGGCATCTCGCTGCTGATCGGCAGCTTCCTCGGCATCCTCGCCGGCTATCTCGGCGGCTGGGCCAACACGCTGATCATGCGCACCATGGACGTGTTCTACGCCTTCCCCTCCATCCTGCTCGCGGTGGCGATCTGCGGCATGCTGGGCAGCGGGCTCACCAACTCCATCATCGCACTCGCCGTGGTGTTCATCCCGCCGATGGTGCGCATCGCCGAGACCGTGACGTCCCAGGCGCGCAGCCTGGATTTCGTGGAGGCGGCGCGGGCCGGCGGCACCACCACGCTGCAGATCATCCGCCACCACATCCTGGCCAACGTGCTCGGCCCCATCCTGGTCTATGCGACCAGCCTGATCAGCCTGTCTATCATCCTCTCCGCCGGGTTGAGCTTCCTGGGGCTGGGTGTCACGCCCCCGAGTGCCGAGTGGGGGCTGATGCTGAACTCCCTTCGGCAGGCGATCTACGTGCAGCCCTATGTCGCGGCGCTGCCGGGGCTCATGATCTTCCTGACCTCAATGTGCTTCAACCTGATGAGCGACGGGCTGCATAGTGCGATGGACGTGCGGTTGAACAAATGAGGATGGGGCAGCACGACCCGCGGGACCGTGGCGGGCAGGCACAGCCGCTGCTGATCGCGGAGGGCCTGCGCAAGCATTTCCCCGTCCATGG